>CAYNMO010000196.1:0-3329 GCA_964398155.1 uncultured Actinomycetota bacterium
GTCTGCCTGCGAATTACTTTACAAATTTAAACAGGAGACTGTCATAGTCTTTTTTGTAAAACAGTTTTATGTTTATAAAAGGATACAGCTCTCTTAATTTTCTTATTTTCTTATTTTTTTTTGTAACCAGATTCTGGTTAAGCGTTGTAAGCTCTATAAACAAATCAAGATCAGGAAGATAAAAATCAGGAGAAAAAGATAATACTGCAATTCCTTCATCATTAAATTCAAGAGGGAAAGTTTTAGGTTCGTAATTCCACTTTATTTTATAAAAATCCAGTATTCTTGCAAACTCTTTTTCGCTTTCATTTGCAAAAATAATTTCTCTGGAATTTATTATATTCGAAGCCGGGGTATTATTCTTATTAATATTATCGATAACTTCCGGCATTTTTACATTCATACAGAGTAATTCTTTCTGTTTAAATTTTTAATTATTGTTAAAACCTCTAATTTTTTAAAATATTTCAATCTTAATATTTTAAAAATGACTGTCTCTATTACTTATAAATTATTTTCTTAAATTAAATTTAAAATTTTTTAAATTTAATAATACCTGTCAGTTCTCACTCAAAAACTGAGCATCAAAAATAAATTTTCCCACATCCTCTTTAAGTTTTATATAAACTTTCTCAATCGCTATACCAAAAACAGCCTGCCCGCTGTTTAATGTATCTATTATCTCCTGATCCGAATAGCAGGCAAAAACAGTATTACCATCTGAAATAAGTGTTACTTTAAAGAAGTCATCGCCTCCATTTCCGGTCATTTCAAGATATTTTTTTGTCTTCCTTATTTTTTGAAGACCAACACCGGCATCAAGCAGGTTCTTTACTACCTTTAGTTTAAGCATGTCATTAAAACTGTACATTCTTTTTGTACCATATCCAAGTGCTTTGCTTATTGAAGGGCTTAGAAATTTTGTTCTGTCGTAATAATCAAGTTGCTTATATGTCAGCCCTGTAAGCTTGCATACATCCTGAGATTTATAGTAATCTGATGCATTAGAGATGCCAGAGGTTTTATCGGACTTATTTTTGATTTTTAAATTTTTCATATTTTTTTTAAAAAAAATATTTAATTACATCAACATAATTACAACAGTGTAATTACATTAATGAAATTATATTACTACAGGATTAAATAGTCAAACAGAAGTGAGTATTTTTTAATGAATCTTTAATTATATTATGTTGAAATCTTCGGGGTTTGCATGGTCGAGAAAGTCTTTAAATTTATCGATTTCTTCCTCAATGGAAGATATTTTAAGTCCTGCATTTTCCAAAACGAATTTTGATGCAAAAATTGGGCATTTGCTTCTTACAGCTATTGCAATGGCATCAGAAGGCCTTAAGTCAACGGTAATAGCCTGTTCGGCCTGGTTTATAAGGTTTAAAGTGGCATAAAAAGTATCATTAACGATATTTGTAACTGCCATAAAATCAACTATGGCACCGAGCTCTTTTATTATGGCAATAATAAGGTCATGAGTCATTGGTCTGGGTGTTTTAAAATAAGCAAGCTCCAAAGCTATTGCGGATGCTTCAAATTCACCAACCCATATAGGTAAAAACCTGTCACCTGCCACTTCTTTCAAAAGTATTATAGGTTTTTGTGAAGGATATTCCATCCTTACCCCTTCAAGCTGAACCTTTATAAGTGTGTCTCTGTCATCCATTTTATGCAATTTATTATACAAGACTTATTAGCTTATTATGATTCATTATATATCATAGAAATAATAAACTCAGTAAAAAAGATTTATACTGCCGGTTTACCATTTCGATATTTACAATGGCCTGAGTGCGCATCTTGTGTTTGATTACTTAAAATAAAGATTCTTGCGGATTACTTGTTTAGAGAGGATTTTAATGACTCTATATCTTTTTTTACTGTATCTGTTTTCAGCTCATAGATAGATTCAAGATTTCTGTATTTTTGTTTATAATCCAGGCCGTACCCAACTACATATTTTTCTTCAAGCTTAAAAGCACTGTATTTTATTTTAAGACTGGCTATTCTTCTTACTTCTCTGTCAATCAGAGTACATATTTCAATGCTGGAGGGTTCACGCAGCGCTAAATTTCTAATCATGTAACTGATCGTAAGACCTGTATCTATAATGTCCTCAACTATTAATACGTGTTTTCCTGCAATATTTTCATCAAGATCTTTTGTTATTTTAACCAGTCCTGAATCCGGCTCATTAAAACCATAAGAAGATATGCTCATAAAATCTATGGAAAGAGGTAAATCTATATGCTTTATAAGATCAGTCAGAAAAACAACTGCCCCCCGCAGAATGCATACAAGAATTAGTTCCTCTCCATAATAATCACGGGTAATCTTATTTCCAAGCTCTCTGACTTTTCTCTGTATGTCTTTGCCTGGAAATAAGATTTTACCCAATATTTCACTGGACTCTATATTTTTCTGAAGGTTTTCTTCACTCAAATTTTTATCACTTTATTAATTATAATCAATATATTATTCTGTCGGTTCCCTGAACCATGCCAATATATGTTGATCCTCTGTTAAATAAAACATTGTTTCCTTCACTGTCTTTGAATTTCATTGGTTCAGTAACCGACATTCTTTCCCATGTTCCTTCAATGACGTTACCATCAAAGAAAAAGAAAGCTTTGCCTGTTCCGGTCGTTCTGACTACCATATGACCTGCTGAATCACCCGAGTTTGCAATATCTGTCACAAGGCCAACTACATTATTAAAAGACAGCTGCGCGCTGGATTCTCTGTCCATTGTCGGGCTGCCACCTGTTGATTTTAAATATTTGTTTGAACCTTTGTCATATTTGAAATCAGATGCAAAAGTTTCAACAGAAAAATCAATTTTAATATCAGCCGTAGTTCCTTTTTTATCGTCTGAGGCATCAAGTTTAAAATTTAATGGAGACTGGCCTCCCTCTAATGAATAGCCATTGTTTTCTGCAGCCGCATATAGTTTTGCTGTTGACGAGTATGCATTATGAGGAGCAACTCTTGTGTTGTCTCTCCATGCATCTTTTCCTCCGTCTGAAATATTTGCAGTTATGGAGCTGGCTCCTGTTGTGTCTCCTAAAGGAGTAAGTAGATCCATATCCATGTTTTGAATTAATTTATATCCCTCAGGATATGTACCCCAGAATACATATATGGGGTCAAACATTCTTGCAAGCTCAGCATAATATTGCCTTGCGCTTCTGACAGGTCCAATTATCTCAACAGCATTTGAAGAAAATATGCCAATCATTCTTGTAATTCCGCCTTCATCCACAACTTCCATTACCACATCAGCTTTATTTAATCCAGATTGCGGCCTTGCTTCCGGA
>CAYNMO010000196.1:3339-4822 GCA_964398155.1 uncultured Actinomycetota bacterium
GCCAGAGGCCTTGCATTTTTAACTGTATCAGAAATTTCAAGACCACTAAAAAGATTAATGTTTCCTGCAATTTGAAGTTCTGATATTGCTTTTTTGGTTGTTTCTGCGGATCCGGAACTTTCTGTTGAGACAGCAGTAGTGGACTGATTTCCAACATCAATTTTGCTTTCAGTAGTAGCGCTCACTTTTTTCCCGCACCCTGCCAATGCAAATGATAAAATCAGCGAAAGGGTGATAAAGCCTATAATAATAATCCTGGTGATATTAGCTTTTTTTAAACTCAATTTGACGGTACCTCCACACATATAGTAATTTTAATAAACATTTAATAAACAGTCTTTGGCTTAATTAAATTTTTTATTATTATAATTGTAAAAATTAAAAAATAAAACGAAATGATAAAAATTAAAAACATTCGAATCTGACTATAATCATTTTTAATGCTTATTTCCTGTTTTACTATCGGAGCATTAATGTTTTCTTTTGATATCAGGTTGATTTCTTTTATTTTATCCTCATTAAGATAAACATCCATCCGGCCGTAAGTTTTTTCAGATTCTACAGGAAACGAAATATTTTCATTTACAGTATAATTAAACATGATATTGTCTTCTGCCCTGTTTACTAATAATTCCATATTATTTTCAGGATATAAATCAAAGCCAGCAGTTGAAACATTATTATTTACAATAGCATGAGCTACAGCATTTTTTCTATCAACTATTTTTTTTATAGAAATGTTGTCATACACCCAGTTTATCAGACGCATGGAGTCATAATTTCTTCCATAAGGAGAGCTGTCTAAAACAACCGTTATAAGCTCCATATTATTTTTTTTGGAATACACCACAAGACAAAAACCTGCATTATCAGTATATCCTGTTTTAATGCCCTTTATGAAATCTTCAGCAAGCAGAGCGTTTGTATTTTTAATAGTTAATTCTTTTTTATTAATATGAATAATGGCTTCCTTTGTTGAAACAAGTTCTTTAAATAATTCATTTTTCAGACAATATGAAGCAATTTTAGCAAGATCAGCGGCAGTCGATTTATGGAGGGGGAAATTAGAGTCAAGTCCGTTGGTATTTTCAAAATTAGTATTTAAAGCTCCTATCTCTTTGGCTTTATCATTCATCATTTCAACAAATTTTTTATTATCACCGGCCACATATTCACCAAGCGCAAAGGCTGCATTATTTGTTGAAACGATAAGAGCGGCTTTAAGAAGATCAATTAATGTTATTTCGTCGCCTTTTCTGAAAGTTATTGATGAATTATTGGACCCAGAAGCATTTTTTGATATTACTATTTTTTTATTAAAATCACTGATGTTTTCAATTGCCAAAATTGCCGTCATCATTTTGGTTGTGCTTGCAGGGTACATTTGAGAGTTCATGTTTTTCTCCCAGTAGACCTCTCCTGTGTTGTAATCCATAACAAGGGCAGAAGATGCAACAGTGTCTATCCTGTCAGAAGGAATTGC
>CAYNMO010000197.1:0-4204 GCA_964398155.1 uncultured Actinomycetota bacterium
AATTTTAGATGGAGAAGATCATACAATGGGTGAAATTATTAATTATGAATTACATTTTATTATAAATTCTTTTTTGGCACTGTCAAATTAAATACAACAAAACTATTATACCAAAAGATACTATCAACTAAAATAAATATCATTTTTTAT
Organism: uncultured Actinomycetota bacterium; assembly: GCA_964398155.1. GTDB lineage: Bacteria > Actinomycetota > Humimicrobiia > Humimicrobiales > Humimicrobiaceae > JAMDDL01. The sequence continues at coordinate 151 of CAYNMO010000197.1, forward strand.
ATCATTATTTTAATTAAAACAAATTTTTCCATAATATAATTTTTAAATATTTGTTAATTTGCAATTAACTGCAGTAATCTGATTAAAAAACTTCAAGAGATAATGTCATGAATTTTTTATTTTTTTATAATATTCAATGTATTCGGGAATAATTACTTTTGAATCAAACCTTAATGCTGTTTTTCTGGCCTCAATTGACATTTTTTCTGACTTGATCTTGCTGCTTAAAATGCCTATGGCGGCTTTTGCCATTTCTTCCACATTTTCAGGGTCAAAAAGATATCCGCATTCACCGTCTTTTACGACCTCTTTTAAGCCTCCTGTACTGGTGCCTATGACAGGCACACCGCAGCTTAGTGCTTCAAGTGCTGATACACCAAAACTTTCACTTTTTGAGGGCAGAAGATACAGATCTGCACTACTTAGTAATGGCACGATATTATCATGCCGGCCCAAAAAAACCACCTTGTCATTTAAGTTTAGTCTGGTAACAGCTTCTTTGATAAATGCAAGGTCAGGTCCGTCTCCTACAAGCATTAATCTTGTGTCAACTTCTTTTCTTATTCTGGAAAATATCTCAATTATATTTCTTATGTTTTTGACAGGTCTGAAATTGGAAATATGTATTATCCCTGATTCATTTTTTTTGACTATTCCCAATTTGTTTTTAGCAAGGCTATTTCTTTTATATTTTGAAGTATCGACAAAGTTATATATTATCTCTATATCTTTTTTTATATTAAAAGTATCAATGGTCGCCTGTTTTAAATAATTTGATACACAGGTAATTCCATTGCTGTTTTCTATGCAGAATTTTGTAATTTTAAAAAACGAACTGTGGTTTCCCACAATTGTTATATCTGTTCCGTGTAGAGTCGTTACAAATTTAAAATTAGAATCTTCCCCTAAAATTCTTTGAGTCAGATAAGCAGATGCTGCGTGCGGTATTGCATAATGGACATGCATGATATCAAGTCTGGCACTTTCGAAAATTTCGGCCATTTTTACGCTTAAAGACAAACTGTACGGTGGATATTTAAACAATGGATATTCGAGAACTTCAACTTCATGAAAAAAAATATTTTTATAGTATTTGTTGATCTTAAATGGCATTTCATAGCTGATAAAATGTATTTCATGCCCTCTTTTTGCAAGCTCTATTCCAAGTTCACTTGCGACTACTCCGCTTCCTCCATATGTAGGATAACATGTTATGCCTATTTTCATCTTTTTTTAATTTTCACTGTATATTTTAAAAAAGCAGTCTGACAGCAAAAAACAAAGTCATCAGTATTTAACATAATTAAAAAAAACCAGAGGATCATTTATTTTAATTTTTGAATTTATAAAATAGGCCTCTCCGGCACTGCTGTTTATTTTTAATCCAAAATATTTTGCCCTGGTGTGAAGAATATCATTAAATGATTTTGTGCTGATATGGGTTACCACGTCTTTTTCGATAGTGCTGAAAAATTGAGACCCGTATGCAGTAACAGCTTTAATTTTTGTTTCAAATTCATCGGCAATATCCACAATAAATGAGGGTATAAACTCATAGTGAAGCATATAATTTATAACTATATCCGGCCTGAAAAATTCTAGTGAAGTCTTATATTTGACAAGTCCGGAAATAAAAACTGAATCCTTTATTAATTTGTGGGCGTTTTCATGATCCGGATGTCTGTCTTTATAATATGGGAAGAGAATCATTTTCGGCCTGTATTTCCTGAGCATTTCTATAATCATGTTTCTGTTCTGGATGTCATTAACAATATTTCCGTCTGCCATATTTAAATTTTCCCTCACGTCGAGATCTAAAATTTCAGATGCAGCTTTTGTCTCTGAGGATCTGGTTTTAATATCGCCATTGCTTGAAAGCTCCCCCATTGTAAGATCAATTATCCCTGTTTTGTAACACAATTTTTTTAACTTTAAAAGCAATCCGCCACAGCCCATTTCAGCATCATCAGGATGAGGAGCAAATGCCAGCACGTCTATTTTCATAATAGTAATTTCTTTCTTATTGTTTTAATTCTATAAATTTATGCAAAAATTGAAAAACTTTAAAATCAGAGCTGACTTCATCGATAATTTGAAATCCATACTTGTTTATGAATTCAAAAACATTTATTTCTCTTTCCTGTAATTTGCCGCAGGGTAAAATATTATTATAAATCTTTGAAACTGACTCTACAATCAGACCATTTTTTCTTTTGGAATCATTTATTACCTTCCTGCCAAGAATCTCAATTTCTTTTTTTAAATTTTGATTTATGCGTCCAAATGCAGCATCTACCGATTCTATATCATATTTTTTTATTTCCTCAAGATATTTTTTCAGTACAGCTTCCATCTCTGACTCCAGATTATCAAGATAATTGGAAAAATCGAAACCCAGCATTTTCTTTAAAATTTTACCGGCAAGAATATCCTGATTTGATTCCAGATCTTCATAATTCATATTAATTTTAGAAACTGCCTTTTTGACTTTGTTTTCAATTAAAGTTGCAGACATTCTTGGGTATAAAATTGGAAGTTCACTCCCAAACAGGGTATAAACATCTTTTAGCTGTGCATAATAACTTATCTCCCCGGGCCCGCAGACTGTAGCAATGTTTGGGAGTATAAAATCCTGGAACAAAGGTCTTAAAATTACATGTAACCCGACATTTGAAATATTTTTAAAGATAATATCTTTAAGGCTGTTTTTATCAAGTTCATTTTTCTTTGTCTTAAAAGATTTTTCAAAAATAAATGAATTTTCTGATCTCGACTTTATCATTTCTCTGCCGTTCTCAGTATTTAAAAAAAAGTCCATATTGCCCTTCATTAATTTTAACTGTTCGTGATATCCTTCAGAAACAAGCTCCCTGCTGTTAAAATCTATAAGGCTGTTTATTTTATTAATATTGTTTATATCAAAGTCTATCAGAGTGGTTGCAAGCTTTTTAATTTCAGGTATTTCCGGATCTATTATTACCAGTCCGCTCTTGTTGAATAATTTTGACAAAATAAGAGAATAAAATTTGGAAATACTTATTCCTGATCTTTTATTGCCTGTTTTAAGATTTTCAATTATTTCTTCTAAAAATACAGTTATATCCTTTTTATAATCGCTGACATTAAGGTTGTCGAGCATCTTTCTGCTTACATTTTCGAATTCGTCTATTGGAAGTATCATTTTTGAATAAGAAAATCCGCTTAAATATTCAGGCACATCTATTGAAATTTTTTCCAGCTGACCCTCTGAAATCTTAATGCTTTTTATTTCCGGCAGATCATTATCATCAGAAGCATTCCAGAATAATGGTATTACATCCATTTTAAATTTATTTTTTAAATATTCTGCAGTATTTAATACAGTTAAAATTTTATAAATTGCAAAAATTGCTCCGGTAAATATTGCAGGCTGCTGTCCTGCTATTACAACCAAAGTATTATCTTTTTTTAGAAGATTAATATTTTCAATAGTCCTGTAGCCGCAATTCATTGAAGAGTTATATTCCAGCAGCGAGCCGGCAATTATTTTTCTGAATTTATTGTTATAGGAATTTTTAACATAATCTATTCTGGAAGAAAAAGAGGCGTCTGTCCTGTAATCATAAGAAAAAAAATCTTTAAGTTTTTCAAAATTAAAAATATAGTCGTAATAAAGTTTATTGTAATAAAATTTCTCGTTTTTAATCTCTGTAGTTTTCATTTTTAAAAGAAAATTTCACTATTTAATAAGTCAGTAAAAAAAATTATACCGAGCCATATAATAAGTGCTCCGAATAAAATAAAAATAGATTTCCAAGCTTTTTGCAATAATATTAGTTTGCTCTTCCTGCTAAAAATCTAATTATCATATTTTACATGAAATAGAAATTTATGAGGGAAATAAGAAAATTATACTACTCTTAAGATAACACATTTTATATGGTTTTGAAAAAATTACTTGGAATTATTACTAATATAATACAATTATAAATATTAATAAAAATAAAAAAAATTTTTTGATTTGTATATTGACATGATTATTATAAATTGCTATATTTGAACCTGTCTTAGAGCA
>CAYNMO010000197.1:4214-4809 GCA_964398155.1 uncultured Actinomycetota bacterium
AGGCAACCTTTGTAAATATCAAGTATTTGGCAGCGAAAGCGGTCAAAGACATGATTTTAGATAAAAAGTCCCTGAGAAAAGTTCTAAGAGGAGCTCCGAGATGTTAAGTAGCCTAAAGTGTGAACTATGGCAAAAGATAACTCGGAGTTTTTTGTTTTCATATTTTATTAACCCCTGTTTTAATTGCATTATATCCTCAATATAGTAGAATTTACTGATTGATATTAACCAAATGTTAAACCGGTAGAAAATTATATTTGTTATTTTTAAAATAATTATAAAAAAGCAAGGAAGAGAAAATGGAACAAAAAGTTAACCAGGAGTATCCAAAATTTGCATTTTTTGAAGGCAGGACAGTTCCAATTAGCGAAGCAAAAGTTGACATAAGAACAAATGCACTGCAGTACGGAACTGCAGTTTTTGAAGGAATAAGATCTTACTGGGTTCCAGCAGTTAAAAAGAATTATGTATTTAGAATGAGAACACACTATGAAAGACTTCTTGACAGCTGCAAAATAATGATGATAAATATCAGATATTCTGTTGATGAGCTTTGTGATATAACTTTGGACTTATTGAAAAAAGAAGAATACAG
>CAYNMO010000198.1:0-4786 GCA_964398155.1 uncultured Actinomycetota bacterium
AAATTTATTTTTGTTTAATTCTGCCACCGGCAAAATTAAACACCTAATAAAAGCTCTGCTTTAACTTTTAAAGTGTCTGGCACGCCTGGAGGGATTCGGTCTTTCGTCTCGCTCTGCTCGCTCACGTAGCCGCGGACTCACTCGGCTGTCGCCTTCGCTCCGTCCATTCGAATCCCTTGTTTAAATATGCCACCGGCATATTTAAACTCCGACTTTAGTTAATTTTTATTTTCAAAGTACTGGTCGGGGTGAGAGGATTCGAACCTCCGACCCCCTGCTCCCAAAGCAGGTGCGCTAAACCGGGCTGCGCTACACCCCGAAACCACAAACAAGAAGTAATATTAACATATTTTTTCAATATTTCAACAAACTTAAAAAAAATTAAAACAAAGCTTTGTCGGTTTATGAAAATTTACACTGTTTTTAGAAGAAAATTTGAAAAATTTTTTAGTGCTTTGCCTCGATGGCTGATAATGTTTTTTTCATCCTCGCAAAGTTCAGCCATAGTTTTGTCATATCCGGCCGGGATAAAAATACAGTCATAGCCAAACCCACCATGCCCTTTTTCTTCAAAACCAATATGGCCTTCACAAATCCCATCAGTTTCAAATAAAAGCCCCTGCTCAGGATCCCATAAAACCAGGTGGCATACAAATCTTGCGCTTCGTTTGCCGATGTCATCGACATCTGCCATCTCAGAAAGCAGCTTTATCCTGTTTGATTTATCAGTTGCATTATCGCCACTATATCTGGCAGAGAATACACCCGGTCGTCCTCCCAGAAAATCTACCTCAAGTCCAGAGTCATCAGAAAGTGAGAGTATTTTTAAAGTTTTGGCAGTAATTTGCGCTTTTTTTAATGAGTTCTCCTGAAAAGTAGCGCCGTCCTCAACTATCTCTGGAAAGCCACCAAAATCATTTAGTGAAAAAAGCCTGACGCCAAAATCTTTAAGAAAAAGATTTATTTCACTTACCTTGCCTTTATTTTTTGTGGCAATTACTAGAGAAACTGTTTTTATTATTTGGTCCATATTTACTAAAAATTATATAAAGTTCTAATAATATATTAAAATTTAAAAGATAACGCCAACTCCCAAAAAAGACTGGGGGCCACCCCGCATTCGGATTAACAATAATTCGCCTGCTCCTGTTATAATTGCAAAGCTTTTTTCTGTATCTCAAAGAGCTTTTCAATAGAAGAAACTGAGAGATCAAGAAGTTTGTTAAAATCTTCTCTTGAAAATGCCTTGTGCTCAGCAGTTGACTGAACTTCTATGATATTTCCCTGGGAATTCATTACAACATTCATGTCAACTTCTGCAGTACTGTCTTCGGTAAAACATAAATCGGCCATTATTTCTCCACTGACAATACCGACGCTTATGGCTGCAAGAAAATCATTTACGGGCATAACAGAAATTGTTTTTTGCTCGACAAGGTATCTGCAGCAGTCATACAGAGCAATAAATCCTCCTGTGATTGCAGCGCATCGCGTTCCACCGTCGGCTTCGATTACATCACAGTCAATCCAGATTGTGCGCTCGCCAAGCTTTTTGGGATCAACAATACCCCTGAGAGACCTTCCGATAAGTCTTTGAATTTCATGAGTTCTTCCTCCTATTTTACCTGTGGTCTGAGGCCTTATTACTCTTGTATGTGTTGATCTTGGTATCATATCATACTCAGCGGTAACCCATCCCAGGCCTTTGCCTTTTAGAAATACAGGAACTTTTTCTTCTACTGTTGCTGTGCATATTACCCTTGTTTTCCCAACTTCAATAAAAACTGACCCTTCGGCATGGGAAATATAATTTCTCGCCACACTTATCGGCCTTAACTCATCATACGATCTTCCGTCTACTCTGCTTTCCATTTTTACTGCCTTTCGTAAATAAAACAAAAAAATAATTTAAATTTAACTTTTGAAATTAAAAACTTATATTTTTAAATCCACTTTAATGACTTCTTTTATCTCTTCTCCTAAAAACATTTTCCCCACACTGAAAAATTTGCTTGTATTTCCTGTCTCAAAAAATATTCTTTTGGGTTTTGACAAACCATCGTTTTCGATATTGTTTTGTTTCAGGATGCTTTTTACTTCTTTTGCCGTTTCAATAGCAGAGCTTATGACCTTGACTTTGTCACCACAGCATTTGCTTATGCTTTCTTCAATTAGCGGAAAGTGCGTGCAGCCCAAAATAAGTGCATCTATATCTTCTTTAAACAAAGGTTCAAGGTAGTCATTTATTGCTTCTTCAAGCGTTTTTCCCTCCAGAATGCCTTTCTCAACATATTCAACAAGCAGAGGTGCCGCATTGGAAAATATTTTATTGCTTTTGTCAATTTTAGCCATTGCATTATTGTATGCTCTGCTTTCCACAGTTCCTTTTGTGGCAATAACTCCAACTCTTTTTGAAACAGTAGCGGCGCAGGCAGTCCTTGCCCCCGCTTCAATTACACCAGCAATAGGTATATTAAATCTTTCCCGGATGTCAGGAAGAGCTGATGCAGTTGCGGTATTGCAGGCAATAACGATAAGCTTGACATTTTGCCTGTAGAGAAAATCGGCGATGCTCAGTGCAAAAACTCTGACCTCTTTTAAGTCTCTTGGACCATAAGGAAATCTCGCAGTATCTCCAAAAAAAATAATATTTTCATTTGGTGCTTCTTTGATTATTTCTCTGAGAACTGTTAGCCCTCCAAGCCCTGAATCAAAAATACCTATAGGTCTGTTATCCAATTTACACTCTCTTAAAATATTACTTGGTAAAATAAGCTTAAGGCAACAATTATAATTTAAACACAATATTTATCAAATAAAAGACTTTTTAAAAGGAAGAAAGACAAAAAAATAAGTATTTTATTTTTCCAGTCTGCATAAATAATAAATCCATCCGCCATTATTAAGTTCGTTTTCATCTTCAGTCTTTACGCCGTTTACAGAATAAGCTGCAATATTGGTAAATCCAAACTTTTTTAGCTGTTGAGTCTGATATTTATATGAAGTGTAAAAAATACTTGCTTTTCCATTTAATGAATTATCAATAAGGCCGCCCCTGCCATCTTTTCTTAAGTTCTCAATATGGTTTTTGATATTGAGGCTCTTGTTTTGAAAATTAAGTCTTAAATTTATGGAAACCGATTTAAAAAAAATAACAAATTTCCAGAATGGGTTTTTACCATTTTTTGTCTTTTTTGCTAATCTTCCAAACATATTTTTTATGGTAAAAAGATCACAGAGACCATTCCAGTTTATATTGTGAGTCGAAAAAGAAAAATATTTTTATTTCCACAAGAGCAGTTTCCCGGTCCTCCGGGCCGAAACTGTCAATGCCGTTATAGCTAAACAAAATAAAATCAAACATATTATCGTTGAATTTACTCATATTGCGAACATCAAGAACTTCAAATATTTTCTTGGTTTTGAATTTTTTTTTGCACTCGGAAATCATGTTAGGCGCATAATCAGCACCTATGTAACTATTTACAAGTGGTAAAAAAAACCCTGTAGTTCTGCCGCCGCCAACTCCCATATCAAGCATATTAAGTCTTGGAAGCACGTCCTTTAATTCATTAATTATCTGAGTTTCTGCTTTGTCAAGATACTCCCGGCTTGCATAATCTTTTGAGATCCTGACATGATTATAAATATTTTTTTGATCCATTGGCTCTAATACATTATTAAGCATTAATAATAAAAATAAACTTATGAAGTATAGCCGAAATTTTAAATTAATATAAGTGCCAGATAATATTTTGATTTAACTTTGAATGATTTTAATTAATTTTTAGTCTAAAATCCGGTCAAATACAGCCAGAAAGAAATATTTAAAATAAAATATTGCCATATTTTTAAAAATACAATTGTTTTATCCTTTGTTGTAGACTTTGGCATTATTGATATAATGTTGTGAAACAAAAATATCCTGACGTTCAGGACTTTTAAAATTAACAAATTAAATGAAAGTGGGAAAAATTTGAATTTATCATTTTTTGGCGCTGCAAAAGAGGTAACGGGAAGCTGTTATTGTCTTGAGGCAAATGGAAAGAAATTTTTAATAGATTGCGGATTACAGCAGGGTCATGATAGGAAAGATGACCAGAGGCTGCCCTTTGATGCTGGCAAAATAGATTTTGTCATATTAACTCATGCTCATATTGATCACAGCGGCAGACTGCCTTTGCTAGTCAGGGAAGGATTTATTGGAAAAATATATGCAGTTAAAGCCACTTGCGATTTAATTTCAATAATGCTAAAAGACAGTGCTCACATTCAGGAGATGGATGCCCTGGCGGAAAATAAAAAAGGTAAAAGAGCCGGAAGAAATGAGGTATTCCCTCTCTATACTTTGGCTGATGCTGAGAAAACACTAAAACTTCTGATGCCCTGCACCTATGGCACGATAAATGAAATAAGCGAAGGAATAAAAGTTAATTTTGTGGATGCAGGTCATATTTTAGGCTCGGCCTCTGCCGAGATATTTTTAAGTGAAGGGTCGTTAAATAAAAAAATTGTATTTTCGGGGGATATAGGAAATACAAATCAGCCAATAATAAAAGATCCGCAATGCATAAAGGAAGCAGACTATGTTGTCATGGAATCAACATATGGAGACAGAGACCATGAAAAAAGCGAGGACTATACATTGGATTTGGCAAAAATTATAGACAAAACACTCTCAAGAGGCGGAAATGTTGTTATCCCGTCTTTTGCTGTCGGAAGAACACAGGAGCTTTTGTATTTTTTACGTGAAATAAAAGAGAAGAAACTAATACCTGGCTCCCCT
>CAYNMO010000199.1:0-4785 GCA_964398155.1 uncultured Actinomycetota bacterium
TTTTTAAATCCTGGCGCCTCACAGGGCATGTCATAATACTTTTTAAGCTCATCGTCCAGTTTTATCAGTGTTATTGAAATACCTGCCATTTCCTGGGACGTGCAGAACTCCCCGACTTCAGTTGAATATATCGAAATACCTTTTTCGGCCAGATACAGGTGGATTTTTCTGGTGATAATATACATTTCCATTTTTGTAGTAGAGCCATAACCGTTAACAAGGGCAATTACTTCATCTCCTTTGCCAAACGGAAGATCCTCTATGAGCATATCGAGTATGATTTTAGTAGTATCGTCAGCAGTCATAATATCTACTTTTTTTATTCCTGCTTCGCCATGCAGGCCCATCCCGAATTCCATTTTTCCTTCTTCCAGTGTGAAAGTCGCCATTCCTGTCTCCGGAAGAGTACATGATGATAGAGATACTCCAAGCGATCTTGAGTTGTCTATCGCTTTCTGCGCAAGATTTTTGAGGGAATTAATATCCATTCCTGTTTTGGATGCAGCGCCTGCTATTTTTAAAATAATGGGTGTGGCTGTTGTTCCTCTTCTGTTCCCTCTTTTATCTTTTGTCCCCGATGCAATATCATCGTTTAGCACTACCTGTTCAACAACCATGCCTTCATCACGCGCCATTTCCATGGCCATTTCAAAATTAAGGACATCTCCTGCATAATTATTGTATACAAGCAGAGTCCCCTTCCCTGCTTCTGCCGCTTTTATGGCTTCAAGAATTATTGCGCCCGAAGGAGAGGCAAAGATCTGCCCGTTTGCTGAAGCGTCAGCCATTCCTTCCCCGACATATTCGCTAAAAAGTGGTTCGTGTCCTGACCCTCCGCCAGTTACTATGGCAACTTTGTTCTTAATGGGAACATCTTTTCTGGCAATTATGGTAAAATCCCCAATTCTTTGAAGTATATCTTTATTGGCGGCAACAATGCCGTCTATTACTTCATTTACTATATCTTTTGGAATATTGATTAATTTTCTCATATTTATTCTATCTCCTCATAAATAGCTTTCATAATAAAATATACAGTATTTGCGCCTGCATCTTGATAACCAAGAGACCTTTCCCCGGAGTAACTTGATTTGCCTTTTGAAGATATCATGTCTTTTGTGGAATCAGCACCTTCCCTGGCAGCTTCAGTCATTCTTCTTAATGCTTCCTTTATTGAGATCCCTATAGCTGCTGAATCTTCAAGACTTTTTACTGCAGGATAAAATGCATCCACCATTGTTTTGTCTCCAGGTCTGGCGCCGCCTAATTTCATTATTCTTGCCAGTGAAGCAGAAAACATCAGGCTTAAAATTTTAATATCAACAGATTCAGTGTCGCTGCTTATTGTCCTTCCAAGTTCAGAAAACAATGTACCAAAAATAGGTCCTGCGACGCCTCCAATTGTAACAATTATTGCATTGCCTGCTGTTTTAAGCAAATCTGAAATATTTTCCGGCGGCGTTTTTTCTATTTTTTCCATGACACTGTCAAATCCCTTTGCCATGGTCATGCCGTGATCACCGTCACCAATAACGCTGTCAAGCTGGCAAAGCAAAATCCTGTTTTCCTGTATCGTTTTGTTTATACCGATAATTATTTTTTCAAAGTCTTCCAAAAACAAATTCTTTCCCATAATTTCACACCTTTAATTAGTTTAATGATCCAAAATTATTAAAATTTACTGCTTAAGCATCATTTTTATCATAATATCTATGTATTTGAGCGCATCTCCTTTGAGAAAGCACTGTTTCGGCTTCTCCAGGTGGGAGATGATCCACCCGCCTCCTGTTTTTTTATCTTTTAAAACATGAAATGCCTAAAAACAGTATCAAAATGCAGTTAAAAACATCCAGACTGCCAAATTTGATATCACTGCACTTTAACAATAAAGAAAAATAAAAACAAACTTTGTTTACTCTTTAAATCATTTTATATAAAATTATTTAATATGTAACATATAAAAAATATTTTTTAATTTGATTCTTTTAACCGCTTACATGATGGCATGACGGTAACTGATTTAATTTAACATTTATTAATATTAATAATTTTACAAAGAGGCGGAAAATGGAATACAAAGGTTTCGACAAAAATTTTGGGCTTACAGGCAAGACCGCACTGGTTACCGGATCTGCAAAAGGAATAGGCAAAGCAATCGCCCTGCTTTTTGCTGAGAAAGGTGCAGATATTATACTCGTTGACATGGATGAAAATGTAAAAGTTGCTGCCCAGGAAATAACCAGACTTGGCAGAAAAGCTTTGCCCCTTGTATATGATATTTCAAAATCTGCCAATATCCCAAAACTGGTTTCAGAAAGCCTGAGTGAGTTTGGAAGAATTGACATCCTGGTTAACAGTGCCGGTGTAGCTCTGGTTGATGACGCAGAAAATATTTCAGAAGAAATGTGGGACAAGACAATTGCAATAAACCTCAAAGCCATATTTATGCTCAGCCAGGCCGTCGGGAGAGAAATGATAAAAAATAAGAAAGGAAAGATTGTCAATATAGCATCAATTGCAGGACCGATAGCTTTTGACAAGCATACTGCTTATACGGCTAGCAAGGCTGGAGTAATAGGCATGACTATGAATATGGCAATTGAATGGGCCAAGCATGGAATTAATGTAAACTCAATCTCCCCCATTGTTACATTAACCGAAATGGGAAGAACTATCTGGGTTGGAGAATTGGGCGAGGCAACTAAAAAAGTTATCCCTATCGGCAGATTTAACGAGCCTGAAGAAATAGCTGCTGTTGCTGTTTTTCTTGCAAGCGATGCAACAGATATGATTACAGGACAAAATATAGTTATTGATGGTGGGTATAGTATTATGTAGTTATATCCTGAACTTTTTTAGAATTTGATTTTTTATTTATTTAAAAATTTTACTTATAAAAATATCCTGGTTATTTTAAATTAATTAACCAGGATATTTTTATGTAAACTTTTATTTGTCAGTGCTGATTTATTTCCATATGGCTGCTGTTTTTTAAATCAGTTTTATTGGTGCATGCTTTTTTGAAGCTGATTTATTTCTCCAGAATGAACTTCAAAGATACGTTATAATCTTTTTTCAAATCAACTATTTCAAGATCTTCAACGTGTGTATCTCTTTCAAAAACCACCACAAAACTTGCACTATCAGAAAAAGCATAAGGAATCCAGTGCCATGCCCCTGCTTTAAAATTAACTGCCAGAGTGCCATCCATAATGAATGCCCTTGCACTGTCTATATCTATTGGAGATTTAGGATCATTCATGTCTTTTGAAAGAGCAACAACGTTAATAGACTGCCCGCCTATTGGAACCAGGGCTTCTGTGCAATTCAGGTGTCTCTCAAGATTTTCACATATAAAAGGTCTTGGTCTTTTTATGTGAAGCAGGGAGAACATCCCGTCTTTTTTTGTTAATCCGGTATAGCTTAGTCCAGGAGTAAAACTCATATCCTCGTTATCAATTGCTGGTTTGACTCCTATATGCCCCATTATTTCTCCATAAGGAGCGATGAACTCAGCTGTAAGCCTCTCGACTTTAATTTCGACGACTTTAATGTCACTCATAATTTGTTCTCCTTAATATTGATTGATTATTAAAATAATATTTTTAATAGTCTGGTCACATTCATTGTACGCTTAAGACTCCTTTGCCAAAGTCTGTCTTAAGACTAAATTGCCTGTCATAAGCTGTATTATCCTGTTGATGTCCAGGATAGTTCCTGGTGAATAACTATCTAAAACGGTCTAATTGAGAATATTTTATGCTTAATTTAAATAAACAATTCACTAAAAACTTAAGTTAATCACCTATAGATAAATAGTTTCTACTGTTTCCATAAAATTATAATCAGCATATAAAATTATACTCAGCATGTAAAAACAATACCATAAAATTATTTTTTCTTCAGATTAAATTCTTATTCAGTTTTTTTATCCCCGGCTAAAAAAATAAAAGGGCCTTTAAGAAAAGCCCTTTTATTAATTTAACTTTCTGTTCTATAAAAATATTTTTTTTGGTTCTTTATTTTGTCAAAAATTTGCCTGCAAGTGCCTGAGCGACAAATGCAACTGCAAATAAAACGCTTACAACAATCATTAGAGGATGAACTTCTTTCCATTTGCCTTTTAAAAGCTTTATTATGGTGTAGCTTATAAATCCGAAACCGATACCATAAGAAATATTATAAGTGAAAGGCATTATAATGATTGTCAAAAATGATGGTATTCCAATTTCCCAGTCTTTGAAGTCAATTTTTGAAACGATGGTCATCATCAAAAAACCGACAACAATTAGTGCGGCTGCTGTTACGGGATATTTATAAACCCCCTCAGCTATTTGAACTCCTCCGCCGACTACTGCGATAAGTGGTGCAAAAAATATAGATAATAAGAATAAGATACCTGTGGTGGTAGGCATAAGTCCTGTTCTGCCGCCTTCAGAAACTCCTGAAGCGCTTTCGATATATGTTGTAATTGAACTAGCCCCAAATAAACCACCGGTTACTGCTGCAATTGAGTCTACGAGTAAAACATTTTTGAGCCCAGGGAGATTTCCCTTTTCGTCCAGAAGTTTTGCCTCTTCGCCAACACCTATTACTGTTCCCATGGTGTCAAAGAAATCACTCATAAATAATGCAAAAATCATGACGATAGCCGCAATATTTACCATGCCATTGCTCCAGAGAGCTCCGACAATGTCTGCTTTGAAAAAAGTTGAAAAACTTGCAGCATTAGGCACCGCAAAAAATTTTGTCGGCAGAGCAATAATCCTGGTTGCCATTCCCAGT
>CAYNMO010000200.1:0-4784 GCA_964398155.1 uncultured Actinomycetota bacterium
GTCAATTGTAATTTTTTCTCCTTCTTCATCATGTTCTTCTTCTTCGACATCATCGAAGCTTCCTGTAATGCTTCTTATATGAGGGAATATACCTTCTTCAAGACCGACAATAAATATAACCGGAAATTCAAGCCCCTTTGCATTATGAAGAGTCATCAATGTCACAGTATCAGCATTCTCGTCATAATTATCAATTTCTGATACAAGTGAAATATCCTGAAGAAAATCATACATGCTTAGTTTGGCATTTTCCTCAACTGCATTATGGCTTTCTTCAAATTCCCTTACAACCGTAAGAAATTCATTCAGGTTGTCAATTCTGTTTAATGATTCTAAAGTATTTTCCAGCATGAGCTCTTTAACATAAGAAGTTTTCTCCCATAATTCCTCTATTGTTTCATCAATATTGTGATTGTCTAAAAAGCTTCTTAAATAATCAGCCCTATTAATAAAATCTCTTATCTTAAGTCTGGTAGATGGACTTACAGTATTTATTTTTTCAATTTCATAAAACGCTTCGCAAAAAGTCATTTTGTTTGACTGAGAATATTTTTCAATATTTGAAATGGTAGTGTTTCCAATTCCTCTTGCCGGAACATTGACTACCCTTAAAAGGCTTACAACGTCTTTAGGATTTGAAATAAATTTCATGTAAGCGAGCATGTCTTTTATTTCTTTTCTGTCATAAAATTTCAAACCTCCAAAAATACGGTACGGTATGTTTTCCCTCATAAATACTTCTTCTATCGCTCTGGACTGAGCATTTGTTCTATAAAAAATAGCGAAATCTCTAAATTTTTTTTCTTTGTCTTCACTTGTTAAATCTCGTATCTTTCTTGCAATAAACTTTGCTTCTTCCTGCTCGTTTTGCGCTCTGAATCTGGAAATAAGCTCACCTGTTTTATTTTCAGTCCATAATTCTTTTTTTCTTCTTGAATAATTATTTTTTATAAGTTCATTTGCGGCATCAAGTATATACCTGGTGGAGCGGTAATTCTGCTCTAGTTTGATTATCAGCGTATTGCCAAAATTCTTGTCAAAATTAATAATATTTGCTACTTCTGCCCCTCTCCAGCTGTAAATACTCTGATCGTCATCCCCAACTACAAAGATTTTGTTTTTCCCGCTGTACAAAAGAAGTATTATCTCATTTTGAACCATATTGGTGTCCTGAAATTCATCCACAAGTATGTGTTGAAACTGATCCTGATATTTCTTCCTTATCTCAGGGTTGCCACTAAGAATTTTTACGGTTAAAAGCAGCAAATCATCAAAATCAAGTGCATTTGCTTTAAAAAGTATATTTTGATAAATAGGAAAGATGTTCGCAACTATCTTTTCAAACGGGTCTACAGCTTTTTTTAAAAAACTGTCACAGTCTTTTAATTTGTTTTTTGATGAGCTGATTGTTTCCTGAACAGATTTCGGAGAAACTGTTTTAATATCGTAGCCTGCTTCAGCAATACACCTTGAAATAAGCTTTAATGAATCATCGCTGTCATAAATATTAAATTTCTCATTATAGCCAAGAACCGAGATCTCTTTTCGTAAAAATCTGGCGCAAAAAGAATGAAAGGTAGAAACCCACATATACTGGCCTACCTTTCCGACAAGCTCTACCACCCTTCTTTTCATTTCACTGGCAGCTTTGTTGGTAAAGGTAATGGCTAAAATTTTAAAGGGGTCTATATTTTTCTCTTTGACAAGATATGCTATTTTATAAGTAAGAACTCTGGTCTTGCCGCTCCCTGCACCTGCAAAAATTAAAAGTGAATTCTCGCTGTTTAATACAGCTCTTAATTGTTCCGGATTTAACTCTTTTTCAAATTCCAATATAAATTGTACCTAACCTGTTCATTGATTTTTTGCATGTTAAAAAAATATTATTAAAAAATTTTAACTGAAAGAATTTACCTTATTTTTTTACCCATCAATGCGGCAATTCCTTTGACCTGATGAAGCATTTCTTTTGTCTGGTTTATATCTAAAGCCTGCTGGCCATCACATAATGCTTTTTCCGGCTCATTATGTATTTCTACAATAAGACCATCAGCACCTACTGCTATTGCAGCTCTGCTCATGGGTATAACAAGATCGCTTTGTCCAACAGCATGCGAAGGATCAATAATTATGGAAAGCCCGCTTAACTTTTTTATGACTGGGACGGCAGAAAGATCAAGAGTGAACCTTGTGTAAGGCTCAAAAGTTCTTATTCCCCGCTCGCAAAGAACAAGTTCTGAATCCCCTCTTGAAGTTATATATTCTGCTGCAAGCAGCCATTCCTTTATAGTGGAAGCCCACCCTCTTTTTAATATGACTTTCCTTTTGTATTCATTTGCAACCAGACCTACTTTTTTAAGCAAAGCAAAATTTGACATATTTCTGGTTCCAATCTGCAGTATATCCACATATTTTGCAATTTCTTCAACAGTTTCGGCATCTGTTACTTCTGTTGTTGTATAGAGTCCGTATTTATCGGCAACTTCCTGAAGTATTTCAAGACCCTGATGTTCGAGACCCTGAAAACTGTAAGGTGAAGTCCTGGGTTTGTATGCTCCTGCCCTTAAAAAACTAAGTCCCGACTCTTTAACGATACCTGCAATAATGTCAAGCTGCTCCCTGCTTTCAATTGCGCATGGACCTGCTATAACCGTTATGTATCCATCTTTAATAAGTCTGCTGTCTTCGTCTTTTAAATATTTTATCTGACTTCCGGCAGCCGTTTTTTTAACAGAGCTTAAGTCTTTGGCAAAATCGATGCCCGCTGTTTTACAAGTATTGTCCCGGGAGATATCACGACTTTCAATTTTATCTGAATTTTTTATTTTGTTATCCATTATTTATCAGGCATTCCTGCACTATTATTTTTACAATAAGTTTTAAAGATCTTCTCCTCTTTCAAGAATCTGCACATTTCTTAGTATGCTTTCAAAAATCTGGATTATATTATCATTATACAGAGGTCCTTTATTATAACTTGCGATATTATCAAGAAGCTCTTCTTCTCTTTTTGCATCATAAAGCGGCAGATCGTTCTTTTTTTTGAGCCTTTTTATTTCAAGAACTATCTTTGCCCTCTCATTTAAATTATCTACTATCTCTCTGTCAATTCTATTAATTTCATCCCTGTATCTGATTATTTTTTCTTTAAAATCAGTGTCCATTATCTGCTCCCCTTTATTATTGTCCTATTATTGTGTTTTGCAGTTACGGCATAATAATGTAATTTTTAATCATAATCCGACCGGATGCCATAAAATCAGCCTGCTTTTAAAAACAACTATAATTTACTATATATTTTAAATAATATTATTTTCAATTTCATTAAAGTAAAACTATTCCCTATTCCTTATTCCCATTCAATAGTACTCGGGGGTTTGGAGCTTATATCATAAACTACTCTGTTAACTCCTTCAACCTCATTTATGATTCTTCCTGAAAGTTTTTCAAGAACCTTATACGGAAGTCTTACCCAGTCTGCTGTCATTGCATCTTCGCTTGACACTGCTCTTACAACAATTGGATAATCATATGTTCTTTCATCGCCCATGACTCCAACACTTTTTATTGCCGGCAGAACTGCAAAGGACTGCCATATTTTATTGTAGAGCCCTGCTCTTTTTATTTCTTCTATTACTATCGCATCAGCTTTTTGCAGTATTTCCAGTCTTTTTTCTGTGACTTCTCCGATTATTCTTATGGCAAGGCCAGGCCCCGGGAATGGCTGTCTTAACACAATTTCTTCTGGCAGCCCAAGCTCAATTCCTAAAACTCTGACTTCGTCCTTAAAAAGCATCCTCAGGGGTTCTATCAGTTTTAGCTTCATGTCGTCAGGGAGACCGCCTACATTATGGTGCGACTTTATCTTTGCGGCATTTTTGGTGCCGCTTTCTATTACATCAGAATATAATGTCCCCTGAACAAGGTAATCTGCATCTTTTATTTTATTTGCTTCTTCCTCAAATATTCGTATGAATTCTGTGCCGATTATTTTTCTTTTTTTCTCAGGATCCGTAACTCCTTTAAGTTTTGACAAAAACCTTTCCTGTGCCTTTATCATTACAAGATTAATTTTGAAGTTTTCCTTAAAGGTTTTTTCAACCTGCTCTGCTTCACCGTTTCTCATCATGCCGTGATCTACAAAAATACAGGTAAGCTTGTCTCCTACGGCTTTATGCACCAGGATGGCAGCAACTGATGAATCAACGCCTCCGCTTAAAGCACAGATAATCTTTCCGCCATTAGATTTTGCCCTTATTTCATTTACTTCCTTCTCAATAATTGACACCATGGTCCATGAAGGTGAACATTCGCAAATCTTAAAAAGAAAATTTTTTAAGATATCCACTCCTGCAGGGGTATGTTTTACTTCAGGATGAAACTGAATTCCATAAATTTTTTTAAAGGGTTCCTCTATCCCGGCAATGGGCAGATTTGTAGTTGAAGCAATAACTCTAAAAAGTGGGGGAAGCTTCGAAACGCTGTCCCTGTGACTCATCCAGCATGTTTCCACCTGTTGCAGTCCGTCAAATAAAAGTGAATTTATATCAAGACTGATTTTTGTCTTTCCATACTCGTTTGTTCCAACCCCAGTTACTTCTCCGCTTTGCATAAATGCAGTCAGCTGCATTCCATAGCAAATTCCAAGTATTGGCACTCCAAGATTAAAAAGCTCTTTGTCGACAACATATTTATTTTCATTGCTGCTTATGCTGTATGGAGATCCGGACAGGATAATACCTTTAGGATTTTTTGCTTTTATCATCTCCAGCGGCATGTCAAAG
>CAYNMO010000201.1:0-4708 GCA_964398155.1 uncultured Actinomycetota bacterium
AGTAATCCCAAAATAATAATACTTGCATATGGAACTAATGATATAGGTTCAAGTCCAGATGTTTTTGCTAACAGCATGGAGCAGCTGACCATAATGGCCAGAAACACAGGAGCATCAGTATTTATAAACCTTGTAGGGCCGATTTATCATTCCGGCAAAGAAGGCTGGCCTGAATTTAACCGAATAATCATGAACATTGCTGCCAGATATGGAATAGCCGTCATAGATGTTGCAGGACCGCTAAGCCAGAATCCGGGAGTTTATCTTACTGAGGGAATGCATTACAGCTCTGAAGGTTCGGAAGTTGTTGCTCAGTCAGTTTTTAATGTTGTTTCTAAATACTTAAAGTAATTTCATTGAATTTTAACTAAAAAATATCAGATAACACTGTAAAATAACAAAATAATTTTCAAAAACAAATAAAAAAGGCATAAAATTGAGTAAAATAATTGAAATTGCATTTAATAAAATTGTAATTGAAGCAATACTTAATGACTCAGATACTGCACAAAAAGTTTTAAAAGCTCTCCCTATAAAATCTGCGATAAATTTATGGGGCAGCGAAGTTTATTTTGAAATTGATGTAGTTGCTGATCTCGAAGATGGAAAAGAGCTGATGGATATCGGAAATATTGCTTTCTGGCCTCCTGGCAATGCTTTTTGTATATTCTTTGGCCCCACCCCTGCAAGCAGCGACCTTAGACCAAGGGCTGCAAGCGCCGTTACCGTAATTGGGAAAATGACAGGCAAAGATTCAGTTGAAAAAATAAAAGCTATAAAATCAGCTGACATAATAGAAATAAGAGTAAAAGAGAAACAATAAAAAAATATTGGCGAAAAGAGCAATATGGAAAAAACTAATGAAAATGATAAAAAAGCATTAAGAGAGCTTGCAAAACGATATAGAGAAATATCAGAAAAAGAGGAGATGGGAATCCGAAAACAGCTTTGGAGAGATCTTCATGATTTGAAACCTAAAAGACCCATGATTTTATTTGAACCATTTTCTCTTGAAATTTTTCTTTCTGATTATAAATTTAAATGCACTGATCCTGAACTTAAAAATGTTGAAAACAGAATGATGTGCATGATAAGACAGCATGAACAGCTCGATGATGACCTTGTTGTTGAACCCTATTTCAGGATTGGATGGTGGGGCAGAGACATGATTGCTTCTTCCAATAAATATGGGGATGTTGTAATTGAAGAGCATGGTGCAGCAAAGCCTTCAATGGCATATATATCAAATTTTCCCATAAAAACTCCTGATGATATTAAAAAGCTTACACCAAGAAACTTTAAGATAGACAGAGAGCCATCTCTTGGTTTAAAGTCCAGACTGGAAGATATATTCGGAGATATTCTGCCGGTAAAGCTTGGCAACTTTGATAATTTCGTTTCGACAAACGGCGACCAGCCATTTACCGGAAATAATTTTATCGGAATTACATGGGTTCTTTTTAAATTAATAGGTGCTCAAAACATGATGCTCTGGTCTTATGACCATCCTGATGCAATTCATAAATTATGCAGATTTCTGGCTGATGACAGAATAAGCTTCTATAAATTCATGCTTGACGAACATCTTCTTGATTTTAATTCAGACAACCAGTTTGCAGGGCCATCAAGTTATGGCTACGTATCTGAACTGACTCAGGTTGGAACAGAAAAAAAGATTGAATTAAAAGATCTTTGGGTCTGGCCGGAATCTCAGGAATCACAATCTTTTTCACCTTCGATGTTTAATGAATTTTTCCTTCCTTATATCGCTGAAATAGCGAATATGTTTGGGCTTTCATACTATGGATGCTGCGAAAATATAACAGACAGGTTTGAATATATAGAAAAGGCTATCCATAATCTTCGAACAGTATCAGTCTCCGGATGGTCAGACAATTCAAAAGCGGGTGAATTTTTTGGTAAAAAATATGTTTTCAGCAAAAAACCTTTTCCGGCATATGTCAGCACCGAAACGCCTAACTGGGATCTTGTCAAAAAAGAAGCCGAAGAGACAGCAAAAGCAACAAAAAATGGCTGCGTCGAAATAATATTTAGAGATGCGTATTCAAAAAATGTTACCATGGAAAGAGCTTCAGAATGGATAAGAATATGGAGAAAAGCCATGGGAATTTAATTTGCCATTCGTCTGTTTAGTTCCTGGTTAGTAAATCAGTTTTTAGCTAATTCTTTGTATAGGGTAATCTTGAAATTTTCCAGATTAGACAATTTTAGCTAATTGTTCACCAGAAACTATTTAAGTTAGACAGGGTGTTTTAAATAATAGGTGGAATCTTTTAGTCCCTCCATCCTGATTAATTCATTAGACTGCATCTTTTAAAGACAGGGAAATTCTTTTCCTGTCTTTGTCAATGCTAATGACTTTTGCATTGACTTTCTGATTTATTTTTACAACATCATGAGGGCTTTTTATATATTTATCTGAAAGCTCTGATATGTGTATCAGCCCGTATTCCTTAATGCCAATATCTACAAAAGCTCCGAAATTGGTTATATTATTTATTATTCCATTTATTATCATACCTTCTTTTAAATCATCCATGCTCAGGACATCTTTTTTAAATTCAAAATATTCTACATTTTCCCTCGGATCTCTTCCGGGTTTTGAAAGTTCTTTTATTATATCTTCCATCGTAAGGCGTCCTATTTTATCATCAATATAGTCTGATACATTAATTCTCGCTTTAATGCTGTCATTTCCTATTACTTCTTTTATTTCCATCCCAAAGTCTTTTGCAATTTTTTCAACCATATAATAACTTTCCGGATGGACAGCGCTGCCATCTAGAGGATTTTTTCCGTCTTCTATTCTTAAAAACCCGGCGCATTGTTCAAAAACCTTATCACCAAGCTTTGAAACCTTTTTCAAATCTTCTCTCGTGGAGAAAGCTCCGTTTTCTTTTCTGTATTCAACAATATTTTGTGCCGTTCTTGGGCCAAGTCCCGATACATACATCAGAAGATGTTTAATTGCGGTATTTAGATTTACACATACTGAATTTACAAAGATTTCTACTGTATAGTCCAGGCTTTCTTTTAATTTAACCTGGTCAACGTCGTGCTGATACTGTCCCACTCCTATGGATTTAGGGTCTATTTTAACAAGCTCCGCAAGCGGATCCATCAGTCTTCTTCCGATTGAGACTGCTCCCCTGACCGTTACGTCATAATCAGGAAATTCATCACGGGCAACCTGGGAAGCAGAATAAATTGAAGCTCCGCTTTCACTGACTGTAAAAACTTTTACATCGCTGCCACTTAAAACCGCTTCAATAAAATAACTGGTTTCTCTGCTTGCTGTCCCATTGCCAATAGCAACGGCATCTATTTTGTACTTATTAACCAAATTTAATATTTTCTTTTGAGATTCTTCTGTTTTATTTACAGGCATATGCGGATATATTACATCATTAAATATAAGATCTCCCTGTTCGTTCAGACAAACAATCTTGCATCCTGTCCTGAAACCAGGATCAATAGCCAGTATTTTTTTTCTGCCCAGATATGGAGCGAGCAGCAGCTGTCGAAGATTATCTGTAAATACCCTTATCGCTTCCCCGTCTGCTTTTTCTTTTGCGATATTTGTAAGTTCGGTTTCCAGAGAAGGACAAAGGAGCCTCTTGTAGCAATCACGAACAGACTTTTTCACAAATTCAGAAGACTGATTATTTGATGATACCAAAAGCTTTTCAATTATCCTGATTGCATCTTCTTCTACAGGAATTATGGAAACTTTAAGTATTTTCTCGTTTTCCGCTCTTTTTATTGCAAGAAAACGATGAGAAGTTATCTTTTTTAAGGGCTCACTAAAATTAAAATAATCTTTATACTTTAATCCCAGTTCCTCCATACCCTTAAGCATTGTTGAATATACCACAGCTTCTTTCTCAAAAAGACTCCTGACTGCTTCTCTTACCCTCTTATCCTCATTTATCCATTCAGCTATAATATATCCTGCACCCTCAAGAGCAGTTTCACCACTTTTAACATTTTCATTTACATATTTTTCTGCCTCTGCAAATATATCAATATCTTTCTGCGAAAATATTATTTCAGCCAAAGGCTCAAGGCCTAATTCCCTGGCAGCTGTTGCTTTGGTTTTTCTTTTTGGTTTAAATGGAAGATATAAATCTTCCAGTACTGTCAGGCTGTCTGTTTCTTCTATTGCCTTCCTGAGCTCATCAGTAAGATTTCCCTGCTTTTCAATTTCTTTTAATATTGATTCTCTTCTGCTGTCAATTTCCAAAAGGCGATCTGACTCATTTTTTATATCAAGTATCTGAACTTCGTCCAGATTATTAGTTGCTTCTTTTCTATATCTTGAAATAAAAGGTATGGTGTTTTTCTGTTCGAGCAGCTGCAGTGTTGCGAGAACACTGTTTTGCGCAATTTTTAATGTTGAAGCTATTTTTTTAGAGTAACCTGATTCCATAAAAAATTTCCTTTTTAAATACAAATATTCTGATAATAAAAGAGTTTAAAGTATTTTCTGGTTATTAAATTGTTTTTTAGTTAATAATTTATTTAAGTTAAACTTAAAATATTTTTAACTATTCAGTACATAAAAAATACGATGAAGCTTCTAACAGGCAATTTAGTGTTAAAAATGACTTAAGCCAAGATATCTTAAGCTTACAGAGGGCTTTACTTAGCTTTTGTAGATATTTTTAATTAGCCTTTTTGCCGGTTA
>CAYNMO010000202.1:0-2880 GCA_964398155.1 uncultured Actinomycetota bacterium
CCATGTAGCCACAGTTCATTCAAAGAAGGAAATGCATCAGGAGACAAGGCCAACTTTTCTTGATAATCAAAATATACTTCGCAAAGATTTCCTCGCAGACGAATCTCCAACGTTTCGAGCACTTCGCAACCCGTTTGTAAGAAAGAGAGAACGTTGCTTTTATCTTCTTCACTATTGACCGTCACTTGAAGTCTCTTCAAAGATCTCGAATTGTAGCGTGTTTTGGAGAGCGTTTGAAATATTTCTTTTTGCATAACCTTAAGACCATCGGATATAATAGGTTTAAAATCCATATGATCCAGTACATCTTTTTTCAAATCAATTCCGGGAGCTATTTCAATAAGCTCCAATCCTTTATCAGTTAGCTTAAAAACAGCTCTTTCTGTGACATAAAGAATTTTCTGACCTGTTTGGAGTGCGTATTCTCCTGAAAAAGTAATTTGTTCAACATTTTCTACAAACTTGTTAAGCTGGCCCTCGCAGAGTATTTTAAGGCTGCCATTATTTATTTCTGTTTTAAGACCTACTGAAGTAAATGTGCCGCAAAAAATTATTTCCTTTGTGTTCTGGCTGATATTGATAAATCCTCCGCATCCTGCAAGTTTGCTTCCAAATCTGGATACATTTACATTGCCATGCATGTCAGCCTGGGCCATACCAAGAAATGCAATATCCAGTCCGCCGCCATCGTAAAAATCAAACTGGTATGGCTGATCTATTATCGCCTCAGGGTTATAAGATGCTCCGAAGGAAAGACCTCCTGCGGGGATGCCGCCTATAGCGCCACCTTCAACCGTTATTTTAATCATGTCAAGCGCGTCTTCTTCGTTTGAAATAACTGCCACGCCTTCCGGCATTCCTATGCCAAGATTTATTACACAATTTCTGTTAACTTCAAGAAAAGCTCTTCTTGATATTAATTTTCTTTCATCAAGCTCCATATCTTTTATTTCTGACACAGGTACTATCTTTTCACCTGAAAATGCCGGATTATACTGAGCACCAAATGTCTGCCAGTGATTTGGAGTCTTGGCAACTACTATATAATCAACAAAAATGGAGGGCACTTTTATCAGATACGGATTTCTTGGTTCATCACTTATTTTTTCCACCTGAGCAATAATTATCCCTCCGCTGTTTCTGGCTGCCTGGGCCATTGAAAGAAATTCAAGCGAACTGGCTTCTCTTTCCATTGAAATATTGCCCATGTTGTCCGAAGTTGTTCCTCTGATGATTGCGACATTGATTGGAAAAGACTTATAAAATAATTTTTCTATTCCGTCAATTTCAATAAGCCTTACCATATCCTCCTGAGTCCTGCTATTTAATTTTCCACCGGAAACTCTTGGATCTACAAATGTTTTAAGACCGACATGCGTTATAACACCCACTTTTTTACCGGCAATCTCTCTATAAAGATGAGATATAACACCCTGTGGGAAATTATAAGCCTCAATTTTATTTTCAATGGCAAGCCTTCCCATCTTGGGGACAAGCCCCCAGTGGCCTCCAATTACTCTTTTAATCAGCCCCTCGTAAGCAAGATGATTTAACCCTTTTTCTTTCCCGTCCCCCTGGCCTGCAGCATAAACAATAGTCAGATTTTCTGGGCTTCCCTTACCCAAAAAATGCTTTTCTAGTGCTATTGTTATTTCCTCAGGGTGACCCATTCCTACAAAACCTCCCACAGCAACAGTATCGCCGTTATTAATATGGCCAACGGCTTCATCAGCAGTTACAATTTTGCTGCTCAAGTAAGATACCCTCCGTTTACACTAATGACCTGTCCGGTCAGATATCCGGCTTCAGGACCAGCAAGATATGAAACTATGCTTGCTATGTCTTCAGGCTCTCCAAATCTTCCCATAGGTATTCTTGCAATAATTTTTTCGGTTATCTCGGCAGGAATTTTTGCGCTCATGTCTGATTTTATAAAACCGGGAGCCACTGCATTAACAGTTATGTTTTTTGCTGCTGACTCAAGTGCAAGGGACTTGGTAAAGCCTATTATGGCCGCTTTTGAAGCAGCGTAATTAGTCTGACCCATATTTCCTGATATACCGATTATTGATGATATGTTTATTATTCTTCCATACGCATTCTTTCGCATATCCTCAATAGCTATCCTTGAACAATTATAAGTACCATAAAGGTTTACCTTCATCACTCTGTCAAAATTTTCATCATCCAGCTTATGTAAAAATCCATCAATTAAAATACCTGCATTGTTTACAAGAATATCTATTTTTGAAGCTTTAGTGTAAAGATAATCAAACATCTCTTTAACGGCATTTTTATCTGTGATATCACAGGAAAAAGAATAAATGTCTTTAAATTTTAAAGACAGCTCTCTTTTGGCTGCCTCAAGCTTGTCTTTATTGATATCATTAATAAAAACACAGGAGCCTTCCCCTGCCAGTCTGGCAGCTATCGCAAAACCAAGGCCTGCCGCAGCGCCTGTTACCAGCGAAACACGTCCTGAAAGTTTCATATCTTTTCCCTTCTTATTATTATTGCCATAGCTTCTCCCAAACCGATACATAAAGAAGCAAGTCCGTATTCCAGATTTCTTTTAATCATTTCGTGAAGAAGGGTTACTGTAATTCTTGCACCGCTTGCCCCTATCGGGTGTCCCAGTGCAACTGCCCCTCCATTTACATTTACTATTTCAGGGTTTAACTGAAGTTTGTCTATAACGGCAATCGTCTGTGCTGCAAATGCCTCATTTAGCTCAAAAAGTTCAATATCTTTTAATTCCAGATTTGCCTCTTTAAGCACTTTGACTATTGCATCAGATGGAGCTATCCCAAAATATTTGGGTTCTCTTGAGGTTTCCGAAACAGCAATTATTTCAGCCAGAGGTTTTAATCCATATTCATC
>CAYNMO010000202.1:2890-4686 GCA_964398155.1 uncultured Actinomycetota bacterium
ATCCAGACACTTTTGGGAGGATAAAAGAAGAGCTGAGGCCCCGTCATTGATACTGGAGGCATTGCCAGCTGTTATTGTCCCTTCCTTTGAAAATGCAGCTCTCAGTTTTCCTAAAGATTCTACGGTATTGTCTCGTCTCGGATGCTCATCAATTTTAAATTCAGTTGTATTTCCTTTTCTATCAGTTAATAAAACAGGAATAATTTCATCAGTAAATCTTCCCGTGTCAATAGCACTGACTGCTTTTTTGTTTGAGCTGGCAGCAAATTCGTCCTGGGAAGCTCTGCTTATATGAAGTTCTTCAGCCAGCTCATCAACAATATTTCCCATATGCAGATTATCAATAGGGGAAGTAAGTCCGTCTCTTAACAATTCATCCACAAGCCTGCCATCGCCAATCTTGTATCCTGATCTTGCTCCGGTAAGAAGATAGGGGGCATTACTCATGGATTCAATTCCTCCTGCAATATAAATATCTGAAAATTCTGCTTTTATATCTTTAAATGACAGATCAATTGCTTTAAGAGAGGATCCGCATACTTTGTTTACTGTAAAAGCAGGTATTGAAATATCAAGCCCAGCCATTAACAGGCACTGTCTGGCAGGATTCTGGCCAAGGCCTGCGCTTAGAACATTGCCCATTATTACACCATCTATAAGCTTGCCTTCTAATTTGTTCCTTTCGACTATTTTTTTTACCAAAAGAGTTCCAAGCTCTACAGCGCTTTTTGTTTTTAGAGCTCCGTCGAAATTAGCTACAGGGGTCCTTATTGCGTCTACAATATAGACTTTTTGCATACTCTGCTCCTTATGCCATAGATTTTTTAAAAATTAATTTATAAGTTATTGTAAAGTTTTAAATGATAAATATCCACTTTTAATAAAGGTTTTATGGATGGGAAATATTTAGTCGTAATTTAAAAATATAATTTTGATAAAAAGAAATGTTTTGCTAAAATTTATTTAAATTATAAAAAATAGAGAAAGAAAAAAAGAATATGAAAAGATATCTTTTTGTAATTGAAATCAAACCTGAATTTCTTAAAGACTATATCAATATCCATAATAATCCATGGGGTGAACTTCTTGAAGAAATCAAAAATGCAGGAGCAAAAGAACTGATGATATGGAACTATAAAAACCTTTCAATAGTTTATTATGAATGTGAAGATATAGACAAAATATATAAGCATATGGGTGAAACTGAAGTAAATAAAAGATGGAATGTGGTCGTAAGCCCCTGGTTTGAAGATTCGCCTTCGCTTGATGGAAGCAGCAGCGTAGCAACATGTGAAAAAATATTTGACCTTAATCAGCAGCTTAAAGGCAGACTTGAGCAGTTTTAAATAAACTTAATCTTGAAATGCTGGTTTATTATTTTTTTATTATAACCAGTGATTGCCAAATATTATGGCAATCTTTTGTTTTTAATGTATTGGATTATTTCTGAAAATTTTTGCGGGTCTATGTCCTGAGGAACATCGTTAAAGTAGAGGGTGAATCTTTTCTTTACTTTTATACCCGAATCGATATATCGGTCTATCCTTCTAAATATATTATCCGTATCATCGTATAAAAAATTAGCGTCAATTCCCAAAAGCAAATCCATGTCATTGTCATTTGCAAAGTCAGAAAATATATCAGGGCCAAGTACTGCAACATCCGGATCGAAGCCTTTTACAAGAAAAGGATTTAACTCTTTCTGTATTTCCAAAAATTCAGAAGGATTTTTTAGGAATCTGGCGCCACCAAGAATAGAAAAGTAGATATTTCCGCAGAGTGAGCTTAACTGACTA
>CAYNMO010000203.1:0-2914 GCA_964398155.1 uncultured Actinomycetota bacterium
AATGCTGACTTTTTTAAAGGTTATGAATTTTATTTAACGGTAAAGGATACAATATCTAATTATGATCTTTTACCTGAAATCTTCATTCCGGAACAGGATGTAATACAGCAGAATCTCAATGTTGAGTTCCAAAGAGCTGTCACAGGAGAAAAAACTGCACAACAGGCACTTGACGATGCAGCAGCAGCAATTGTTAAAGGTCTTACAGATGCAGGCGCATATGACAGAATTAAGAAATAATTAGTATTTAGTACAAGTAAAGGTAATTGGTGGTGTTTTTATTTTAAAAAGTAAAAACACCACCAGCAGAGAGGTTATAATTGAAAGAAAAAAGTGTTTTAATCAGAAATAATATTTCATTTGAAACAAACAGAAAAAGATTTGGTATATATTTGTTGTTACCCACACTGATTTTGTTAGTTGCTTTTTTTGCTTACCCGATATTTTATTCAATATATCTTTCAACAACTAACTATAATTTTTTTTTACCGGCTTTTCAGACAAAATTTGTTGGTCTTGACAATTATATAAATTTATTTAAAGACAAAGACTTTCTTTTTTCCGTAAGGATTTCTTTTCTGTATGCCATTATTACGACAATAGCCAAACTTGTACTGGGGTTTATCCTTGCTTTACTTTTTCAGAATAAGATCCGGGGTTTTGGATTCTTTAGGACAGTGATTACTATACCCATGATGATTACTGCAATCTGTGCCGGCTTAATATGGAAATATATGATGCAGCCGGGTTTTGGGCTAATTAATTACTTTCTTAAGTTTTTTCACATAAGCAGAATAGGATGGTATACCGAGATATCAACAGCATTTATCTCAGTAATTTTGGTAGACATTTGGATGATGACTCCTTTTGTGATAATTGTAATGATGAGTGGCCTTGCATCACTGCCATCTGAGGTTTATGAAGCATCAAGCATAGACGGCGCGAACTGGTGGCAGAACACATTTCATATAACTATTCCTCTTTTAAAGCCTATCATTATTATAACAACTTTAATCAGTCTGATAGATTCATTTAAAGTGTTCGATAATATCTGGATAATGACCAAAGGCGGTCCTGCCAGGGCTACAGAAATTTTTACTATTTATGCATACAAGGTTGGTTTGATAAAAGGAAATCTTGGTGCAGGAGCTGCGTCGTCATTAATAATTCTGGTAATAATCCTAGTAATTTCTATATTGTTTATTAAATTTTCAAAAGCTGATTATTAAAATAAATTATTTAAAATACCAATATGCATAGAATAAGAAGAAAAACCATACTAAATATAATACTGTTCGTTTTGGCACTGATTGTGACTATTGCCTTTATTTTCCCTATACTTTGGCAATATATGGGTGCATTTAAACCATCAAACATGGTTATAAAATTACCGCCTATTTGGTTTTTTAAGCCTACAATGGACAGTTTTTTCGATCTTGAAGGTGAAAAACAGGCGCTTTTCCACCTTAAAAACTCTCTGATAATCGTAAGTATTTCTTTAGTGATAAGTGTTATTTTAAGTATTTTTGCCGGATATTCACTTGCCAGGTTTAGATTCAAAGGGAGCAGGCAGTTAGGATTTTTAATGCTTATCCTGACAATGGTACCTACAGTCACACTTCTGATTCCAATGTACGATATTATGAGTAAAATTAAATTAATCGGAACTCATGCAGCGATAATAATAGTCTATGTGGTGCTTATTTTACCATTTGATGTATGGTTGATGCACGGATTCTTTAAAGGTGTTCCCATTGAAGTTGAAGAAGCTGCACTTATTGATGGATGCACTAATTTTGGTGTCCTGGTTCGAATTGTAGTACCAATGGCCAAACCAGGTATATTTGCCACAATTATTTTTTCTGTGATGATGTCCTGGGGTGACTTTGTATTTGCAGGAATCCTTGGGAGCAAAGACAGCCAGACGCTACCGGTAATAGCTGCTGCAATTGAAGGTAAGTATGGGTCAAGCTGGGGACAGCTCGCTTTCATTTCACTCATAATAACTCTTCCAATGATTATATTTACAATGTTTACACAACAATATTTGGTTGAAGGCATGACTCATGGGGCAGTCAAGGGATAGGCCAGGATGTAAAGGATTGCAAACAATAAGAGTAAAAATTTTATAAACAAAAGTTTTTTTTATTGCTTACTATCCGGGGATAATAAATTTTATAAATTTTTAACAAATAGGAAAATAGAAAAATGGCAGATTTTAAATTAGGCGTAGACATTTGTTTTGCAGTAAAAAGATGGCCGGAAGCCTGTGATTGGCTGGATATAGTAAAGAATTCACTCGGCCTTGATGTTGTAGAATTTGACAGCGATTTTTTAGACCCATTATATCTTGATCACAGTATTTCTAATGAGATAGCTGGTGAAATAAAAGAATTAGCCCAAAAAGAAGGTATATGTATTCATAATTATTTTACCGGAGAAATGACTCATAACATTAATATGTTTACTGACCCAGATGAAAGAATCGCAAGATTTGGACAACTATGGTTTGAAAAAGCACTAAAGCTGGCCACAGCATTAGGGGCAAAAGGCTTAGGCAGTCACTTTGGTACCATACCGGCAAAAGTAATTTATAAAAAAGAGTATGAATATTACCTTGATAAAAAGATTGATATGATTGTTTACTTAGCGGAGATTGCTTTTAATGAAGGTCATAAAATCCTGATGCTGGAACAAATGTATTCCCCTGCAGAACCTCCTTTTACAATAAAGCAAACCTATGAAATTTTTGAAAAGATAAACAAAAGATCTAAATTATATGTAAGTCCCGTAGTAGATGTTGGACATAGCTGCTGCCAGAATTTTGAGCACTCTTCAGAAGACAGGGATCCTTATAATTGGCTGAGGGAATTTGGGGCTATTAGCGAAGTTATTCATGTTCAACAGGCTACTC
>CAYNMO010000203.1:2924-4686 GCA_964398155.1 uncultured Actinomycetota bacterium
ACTCATGAAGCAAGCAATCATTGGCCTTTCACAAAAGAATTTAATGAAAAAGGGATCATATATCCTGAAAAAGTAATTGAGGCTTTGGAAAAATCAGGATCAAAAGGGAACTATTTAATGCTTGAGATATTTTTCCCTTTGAGAGCCAATAATGAACAGGTTTTAAGCAGTATGAAGGAGACTGTAAATTATTGGAAGGATTATATTAAATGAAAGATATCAGATTATTGGGGATAGACGCCGGAACAACTTCCCTTAAAGCAGTTTTATATAATGATAAAGGAATACCGGTTGCTTCGGGTTCAGTAGAATATAATTTATTAACACCAAGGCCTAATATTGTTGAAGCATCACCGGACATATACTGGAATTCACTTCAGTTTGTGATGAAGGAAATTGTTTCAAAATTGGGTGTTAGCAAAATTGATATTAACGCTATTGCTGTATCTTCACAATCAGAGACTTTTGTAGTATTGGACTCTGATGGAAACCCTCTTAGGAATGTTATCGTATGGCTGGACAGCAGGTCCGGTAAAGAATCTGACATTATAATGAAAGAATTTGGAAGAGAAAAGGTTTATTATACAACAGGATCTCCAGATGTAGACCCAACGTGGGAAGCTACAAAATTACTTTGGATTAAAAGAAATGAACCTGAGATATTTAAAAAAGTTTCCAAAATACTACAAGTAGAGGATTACCTGATTTACAAGATGACAAATGAATTTGCAGCAAATGGGTCATTATACTGCTCCTCATTATTATACGACATTATTAATAATCATTGGTGGAAGGAAATGCTTGACTTCCTTGGAATAAATGAGGATTTACTGCCAAACCTGCACCAGTCCGGTGTCAGGGTTGGAAGTTTAACAAAGAAAGCTATGGAAGAACTCAGGATAAATAATAACTCGGTAGTGGTATCAGGTGGAATGGATCAGGCTTGCGGTTGTATTGGAACAGGAAATATTATACCGGGTGATTTAACGGAAAATATCGGCGCATCACTCAATGTATGCGTTACAACAGATAAACCAATTTTCGACAGTAAATTCCGGGTACCATGCCAAATACATACAGTTCCAGGTAAGTACATGTATGTTCCCTGGACCAAGGGCGGCGGTATGGTACTAAAATGGTTCAAGGATAATTTTTGTGAACAACAGATTATGGAAGCAGATGATCAGAAAACTAGTGTTTATAAAATACTTGATATGAAAATAAAAGAAGTCTTACCAGGAAGCGGAGGCGTAATAATGCTTCCTCATCTAACAGGAGCAATGTCGCCGGAAATCAATGAACATGCAAGAGGTGTGTTTTATGGTATAAATCTTTCTACTACCAGGGATGTCATTCTCAGATCAATAATGGAATCTATTACTTATTTATTGAAATCAAATATTGAATTAATTGAGGATGCAGGTATTAGTGTAAAAGAGATCATTGCATCTGGTGGCGCATCAAACAGTGATATATGGAATCAGATAAAAGCAGATATATTGGGAAAAAATCTGATAACTGTGGCCAATAAAGATTCCGGATGTCTTGGGGCTGCAATACTGGCAGGAACAGGAGCAGGAATCTTTGAATCTTTAAAAGAAGCCTGTGACTTAATAATAAAAAGGGGCAAAGAGTATCTTCCAAACGAAACTAATGTAAAAATCTACAAACAGTATTATCAGATTTACAAAGAACTTTATATAAAATTAGAACCTTTATTTATAAAAAGCGCAAGTTTAATAAAAAGTTAATTTTTTATTTA
>CAYNMO010000204.1:0-4669 GCA_964398155.1 uncultured Actinomycetota bacterium
TAAGACCTTTTTGGGAGGGCCATGTAATAGTTTCTTTATTAAAATTTATATCGACATGATCTTTTTCTACAATAATTTCAATAGTCTGACCGGGGTTTCTGTTTTTTAAAATATTAGCCAGGCATATTGCTCTTTCCAGACCATCGCCTCTCTTATAGTTCCATACTTCATCAGGCTGAGCCATTCTTGAACCATCATATATTGACTGATTTGGAATATCACCCAGAATACTTATTACTTTGGTCTCGCTCATCTTTTCACAGGCTTCAACTGAAACAGGATTTCTTTGAATGGCTGCTTTTAAAAAAGGCTCCCAGCTTGTCGCCAAAAAATCCCTGTATGAGTAAAAAGCCAGATCAGCAGTTGGGTTTTTGTCTCTTGTGGACTTAAGGTATAAGATAATATCTTCTCTGCTCATGTCGTTTGTTATAATAATAGGCTCTGTTTTTATGAAAGATTTGTCTTTAAATGGAAGTCTTGGCTCCAAATTGCAAAATTCAAATAAGGCAGTTAAAATCTCATTTTTTCTCATATGAGTGCAATCCAGTTCCTCAACCAGTTTGCCTATGCTGTTTTTATCATGAAAATTTATCTTATGTGTTTTAAAATAGTCATAAAATTTATTAAGGCATATTTTGCCCTCCATTGGCTCTGTGTAAAATTCGAATTCATCTATCTCTGAAAGAAGCTGGTCCATTGTATTCTCATTTATCTTAAAAGAA
Source organism: uncultured Actinomycetota bacterium (assembly GCA_964398155.1). Taxonomy (GTDB): domain Bacteria; phylum Actinomycetota; class Humimicrobiia; order Humimicrobiales; family Humimicrobiaceae; genus JAMDDL01. Next base: position 723 of record CAYNMO010000204.1, read on the forward strand.
CTTGTATGCTCGTAAGCATAAGCTTTTTCTGCACCAATATATCTGTCTCTGCCATTATAGGAATGTTTTATCTGAAAGCATTTCTGAAGCTGGCTTTCCTGTCTTAAAAAATTGCACAATATGTCATAATTAATGTCAGTAATTAAAAATTTTTGAAGTTTCTTTTCAAACCTGTCATATGATTTTATATCTATTGTGGCCTCAGGGTAGGCAACATGAATAAATCCTGAACAATGCGAAACAATAGTAATCTGTTCATTTCTCATGGCTCTTTGGGCTTTTGCTGTAAGTTCGGTGCCATTAAACCACATGTTCTTAGTCACTATCCTTCTGTTATTGGTTAAAATACCATCTTTTAAATCAATAAAATTCTGAGAGTGAAGAGGAGTTGCCATCAGAAATATGTCTTCCAGCGGTATTTTGCAGATAATAAATAATGCAGCAGCATAGAGAGTTGACAGGGATACACATTCGCCGGCCCCCTTTTTATGGCCATCTTTATATTTGAATGCCTCCATTGCTTCTACAGTTTCAGTCTTCCAGTACGGAATTACACTTGACTTGTATTTATCGATCCCAAAGTGCTTCCTGATATCTATATCAAAATAATACTTGTCACCTTCGTAGCCAAACAGGGCATTGCTCTTGTTTAATATATCTTCATCCATAAAAGAGGCAAACCTTGAAATTTCAATTTCTTTTGTGGTAAGCCCCCAGGTATCGAGGTCGAGATTAAAGTCAAAGTTTTCCATAATAAATTGTTTAACTCGTAGTATCCTCTTATATGGCGTCATGATGTCAATATCTTTAAACCAGGGATCATTTTTCCATTCCCAGATATTTGGAGACATAATATTTGCAAGCAGAAGGCTATATAATAGTTCAGGAAAAATAAAAATCTCCATGTCTGACAATGTGACAGAAGAAGAGTACTTTTCCATATCTTTTTCATTTAACATATTAAAACAGTTTCTCCTTTATTGTGTTTAATCAGGATTTACTTAAAAACCGGTATTAATGTCTGTCACCTCTGGAAACCTAAAGGAAACAGATTCATTGAATTCTATAAAAATACCTTTCAAATATAAGCTGCATTCTGCAGTGTGTCCTGAATTGATTTTAACAATTAATTATATGTCTCAATGCCTGCTTTGTAAATGATGAGGCGGGCTCATCGGAATTAGTGCAAGGGTAATGGTTTTCAAATCACCCGCAGGAGAAGTCATCAAAATAGCATGTTTATGAAAGAGCAGAATATTAAGTTTTGCCGGTTTATCAATAAATACTGAACATTTTTCTATCACACAACCTTAAATTTTATATATATTTTGATGGAATTTCTTAGTTTAAAATAGAACAAATCATGCTATTATTTGTAAAATGAACTGGAAAGAAAGAATAATAAACACAATTAAAGGGGAAAAGACAGACTGTCTTCCATTTGTCCCAAGGCTTGATATCTGGTATAAGTCAAACAAGCTGAGAGGCACACTCCCTGCAAGATACAGAAACAGCACACTATTTGAAATCGCAGATGATCTGGATGTCGGATATCACAGTGTTGTTCCTGATTTCTCAAATTTTTTAAGCAAAAATAGCAATGCATTCCTCGGGCTTGGCATTTATGATCTGCGGAGCAACCCATATAAAATTATTCATGAGAGTATAGATTTTAAGACCACTACAACAAAAGAAGGCCTTACTTCATCTGTTTTTTACACTCCATATGGCGATAATACCACTCAGACCCTCTACAGTGATGATATGAAAAGAGGAGGAGCAACAATTGGCCATATTGTCGAGCACGCACTTAAAAGTAAAAAAGATGTAGAATCCCTCGGGTATATTTTTGAAACCATAAAATTCAGTCAAAATTATGATAATTTTAATGAATTCAAAGATTCATTAAAAGATAAAGGCGTGGGTGTTGGTTTCTGCATGCTCTCCGGCTCACCAATGCACCACATAATGAAAGAGCTTATTTCATTTGAAAATTTTGTTTACATGCTTAACGACAACCCTTCTGAAATAAAATACCTGTCCCAGAAAGTTCAATCAGTATTTGAGAAAGTAATGGATATCTCTTCAAAAAGCAGTGCCGAAATACTCTTTTGCGGCGCAAACTATGACAGCATGCTCACATGGCCGGCATTTTTTAAAGAAAATATTACTCCCTTTCTTAAAAAATACAGTGCTGCTGCCAGGGACAACAAAAAATTTTTCCTAACCCATGCAGATGGAGAAAATGAAGGACTTATACAGGAATATATAGATGCAAAAATAGATATAGCAGATTCAATTTGCCCCAGTCCAATGACAAAATTAAAAATTGAAGATATAAGGAAGAAGTTTGATTCAAAGATAACAATCTGGGGAGGGCTGCCATCCATATGCGTTCTTGAGAATTCCATGAGCGATTATGAATTCGAGAAATATGCTGATTCTTTTTTTGAAAAGCTTGGGGAAGGCACCCGCATAATTTTAAGTTTTGCTGATACTACTCCTCCGGATGCAAAATTTGAAAGAATCGAAAGGATTGCTTCTCTGGCAAAAAGTTATTAACCATGGAGAAAAACCAGGCAATTATCTTATTTTAAGTATGGGGTCCAAAATCAAGTTCCTGTAAATCTTTTTTGCAGACTGGCTGCAGTTTTTGGTTCCTGCTGAAAAGCTATTAAAATAAAAAAAATAAACACTTAAAAAACAATTTTAAAAGCTATTTTAATGTTTTTAAAAATAAATGGGAAAAATTATTAAGAATAAATGGGAAAATATTTTGCAGGCAGAATTAAAAAAACAGGCTCAGACAGACTTCATATAGGGCTCACAACCGGAAGCCATTTTATTATAGATATTTACCAGAGCTTTTATGTTGGGCTTATTCCTCTTCTTACTTTAAAATTTGGACTTTCACTTTTTAAGGTAAGTCTGTTTGGCGCTACAAGCGTGATTTCAAACAGCCTTTTTGCCCCGTTATTTGGATATCTTGCTGACAAGTATGGATTAAAATATTTTATTGTTGCCGGACCCATTATAACATCTGTTTTTCTTAGTTTTATAGGAGTTATACCAAATTATTGGATAATTATTTTGTTTATATTCCTTGGCAATATTGGCGTAGCATTGTATCATCCGGCAAGTGCAGCAATGGCCTCACATTTTGGCGGAGCCAAGAAAGGTTTTTATTCTTCTCTTATCAGTTTCGGCGGTAATTTTGGAGCAGCATTTGGTTCTTTGCTCATAATACTGATTTTAAAAAAAATAGGAATTAATTATACGCCTCTTGCAATGATTCCCGGAATAATTATAGCTATTGTTTTATTAAGGTTTGTTTCCCAAAAACAAAGCAAAGTGAATGCGTCAAAAGATCTAAAAATTTTTTCAAAATTAAAGAGAATGAGTCTTAAAAAACTATTTTTAATTTTTACCCTTGTCTTTTCTGTTTATTCTTTATATGTCATATGGATTACCCTTGTAAACTACATGCCATTATATCTTACAGGCCTTAATGTTCCCTTAATAAATATCGGTATTATTCTTTTTTTATTTGGAACATTAGGCGGAAGCGGGGGAGTTCTTGCAGGATTTCTATACGACAGATTTAAGAAAGGAAATATTATAATCCAGACAGCACTTTTGGTTTCAATCCCACTTCTGTATTTTATATTTGAGGTGAATCTTATTTCCTCAGTTGTGCTTTTTATATTAAGCGGTATTTTTCTGATTTCACTTCAGCCCGTATGTCTTAGGATTGTTCAGGACATTCTTCCGGGTAATGTCAGCTTTGCTTCTTCTCTTATCCTTGGACTTAGCTCCGGGCTTGCAGGTGTTACCATGATTTTTCTAGGTAAAGCTGCAGACATTATCGGTATTGAAAAGCTGGTAAGATATGAGCTGCTGTTTTTATTTGCAGCATTTCTTGTTTTATTTTTTTATCCTGCTGTCAG
>CAYNMO010000205.1:0-4666 GCA_964398155.1 uncultured Actinomycetota bacterium
ATCAGCTTGGTATGCCAACAGGATTTATGTATAATTTTTTAACACGTTTGTTTTGCTTTCAGCATGTCAAAAACCTTTTAGCCGATAAACCTGTTCTGCTTGTATCTGTTGGAATAAAACCAAAAGAAATACAAAACGGGACAGCCTGTTTTGAGAGTATGGTAACGCATAGCAAGCAATTTAATTTAATTGGTCATATATATTTCAATTCACGGACACCGCCATGCCTTAAATGCGGAGCCGGGAGTTATTGCCATCTGGGCGGGCTGTGGAAATATGTGCTGGGTCAGGATGAGAACAAACTAAAAAAGTTTAAATTTACACCTGATAAATTCAAAAAATGGGAAGACTGTCCTCAAATAGCTGAAGAAATAGAAGCATATGGTAAATTACTTGCAAATTAACAGCGTAATTCTAAATTGTAACAACATAACTACCAGTTTTTGATTTGGCAAAAAATAATGGCCGAAAACGCTTGTGCTTATTTAATATAAAATTATTTTTACTTTTATGAGGAAAAATCTATGAAAATCTGCTGGGCTACAATAAATGTTAATAATTTGGAAAAATCACTAAAATTTTATCAGGAAATAATTGGTCTTTCAGTCGACAGAAGGTTTAAAGCAGGACCAGATACTGAAATTGTTTTTCTTGGTGATGGAGAAACCAAGCTGGAGCTTATATACGATAAAACTGTTAAAGGAATAAGCATTGGATTAGATATCTCTCTTGGATTTGAGATAGAATCGGTTGATAAAATGTTGTTGAGTTTGAAAGAAAAAAATATAGAAATTTATAGCGGACCATTTCAGCCAAATCCTTATATTAAATTTTTATACATATTAGACCCGAGTGGATTAAAAGTTCAGCTTGTAGAAAATACTAATGTTACTTAGAAAATCTTTTATCGATAACAATCCTGATAAATTTTATAATAATTTTGATAAAAATTGGCTCCAAGCTTAACATTTATAACCATGTGCTGCCGTTTATGTATTTTCCCTGGTTAATAGGAATTATTCTGTGCTATATGATGCCTGCAACACTACTTAAAAAGATGTTTATCAAAAAATTCGGTGAGTTGCTATAATAACAACTGGAGGTTAAATCTGATGTTTATTGGAACAAATATTAGTACAGCGATAGGGTTGTTTGTTACATTAGGCTTAATGCTGCTCGGATTACTTTCAACATATCCAGCTGTCAAAGCATCAGATAAAGGCAGATATTTTATTAAATGGTATATATTTAGCCTGATCCTTTTTCCGGTTGCGTTTGTGGCATCTTTTGCCATTAAAAGTAACAGGCAAAAGTCAGTATAATAAAAGTAATAAAAACTTAAATTAGTTAAATGGAAAAAATAATTACAACTACATGCAGTTATGACTGCGGTGCCCGTTGTCTTCTAAAAGTTCATGTAAAAGATGGTATTGTATCTCGTATAACCTCTGGTAAGGTAAAAGGTCTTGGGATAACAGCATGTCCCAAAGGCCTGGCTCAAAAAGATGTAATTTACAGCCCTGAACGTATAATGCAGCCTTTAAAAAGAACGGGTAAAAGGGGAGAAGGCAGGTTTGAGGCTATTTCCTGGGATGAAGCACTTGATACAGTTGCAGAGCAGTTAAAAAAAACAATAAAAGAATTCGGGACAGAATCTGTTTATTATCTAGTAAATACAGGCTCATTAAGCACACTGCAGAACACAAGAGCTGCAGTAAACAGATTCTTTGCGCTTCTTGGAAAATGCAGTACAGCATGGTGCAATGTATCATTTGAGGGCGCACTTCAGTCTTCCCTTGCTACTTTTGGCACACCTTATACTGGCAGCACGCGAGATAATCTGCTGTTTTCAAAACTACTGATACTCTGGGGATGGGATCCGCTAGTCTCAAGATTTGGATCAGACACGGAGTCGGTCCTGAGAAAAGCAAAAAAATCCGGTATTAAAATTATAAGTGTTGATCCTAAAAAAAATCGTTCATGCCGACATATTGCCGATGAATGGATCTCAATTCGTCCCGGTACAGATGCGGCAATGCTTATTGCGATGGCTTTTGTCATGATAGACGAAGGACTTTATGACAAAAATTTTATCAGTAAATATACTGTAGGATTTGAGGCATTTAAAAGTTATGTAATCGGAGCCGAAGACGGGATCATCAAAAATCCGGGATGGGCTTTTTCAATATGCGGGGTGCCTGCTGAGAAAATAACATGGCTTGCAAGGCAATATGCGCAGATCAGACCTGCGGCTTTGATTACCGGATGGGCCCCGGGAAGAAGTGGAGCAGGTGAGCAGTTTCACAGGGCTGCATCGGTACTTGCTGCCATGACTGGGAATATCGGAGTTAAAGGAGGGTTTGTCTCCGGTGGAGCAGATTTGGTCGACATGGGTCTTTTTAAAGAGGCAGTCCCTGTTCCTCAGTCAAATCATAACCTGATACATAAAGCCAATTTCTACGATGCAATTATTAATGGCACCTCAAAAAAATATGCTGCAGACTGCAGGCTATTATATATAACCGGTTGTAATCTTTTAAATCAGTACCTTAATTTAAATAAAGGATTGCAGGCTCTTTTAAAACCAGATTTTATCGTATTGCATGAACTTTTTCTTACTCCTACTGCAAAATATGCTGACATAATACTTCCGGTGACTCATTTTTTAGAGCGGGACGATATCGGTCACCCGTGGCTTGGCGGTCCGTACCTTATTTTCATGAATAAGATTGTGGATAATTTGCCAGGGCCAAAATCTGATTTTGAAATCCTTTCAGAACTTGCTCCAAAAGTCGGAATAAAAGATTATAACAATAATTCTGATGAAAAATGGCTTAAAATTATAATGGAGGGTGAACCTGATTTTCCCGATATCAGTACCTTAAAAGAGGATGGGGTTTTTAAAATAAAACATGATGCGCCATTTATAGTATTTAAAGAAAAAATTAATGACATAAAAAATAATCCTTTTTTGACACCTTCAGGAAAGATAGAAATTTACAGCAGCAGGTTTGAGCAGATGAAAAATCCGTTAATTCCTGCAATTCCCAAGTACATTCCATACAGTGAAGGTGCAGAGGATGCAGGCAGCGGCGGGAATTTCCCACTTCAGCTAATAACGCCCCACTCAATGGCAAGAGTCAACTCCCAGTTTGTAAGTGTTAAAGATTTAAAAAAACTGGAAGATGACAGTATTTATATAAGCACTAAAGATGCAGCAGACAGGGCTATAAAAAATTCTGATGATGTTTTTGTATTTAATGACAGGGGCAGAATATTTGTCAAAGCCAAAGTTACTGGTGATATTATGCCTGGAGTAGTAAGCCTTGACCAGGGCCGCTGGTATAATCCAGATGAAAGCGGGACAGATATTGGTGGATGCGTAAATGTCTTAAGCCGTGACGCAGCATCACCGGCAGGGGCTTTTATATCAAATACATGCCTTGTTCAGGTAGAGAAAGCCACAGATGGCAGGAAAAGTACTGCTAAAAAATAAAGCAAAGTACTCCAGGATAACGAATTATATATAAATACCGGGCAAAGGGTTCTATATGTAATTATATTTAACATAATTAAAGTGAAAGTTACAATAATTAAAAATAATTCATGAAAAGAGGGGAAAATGACTCAGAGGCTAAAAGACAAAGTGGCAGTTATTACAGGTGCCAGCACTGGAATTGGTAAAGGCATTGCAAAGATTTTTATATCCGAAGGAGCAAAAGTTGCAATTTGCGCAAGAAACGAAGATTTGTTTAAGTCTGCTATTGATGAATTAGGAAAAGAGAACTGCATCGCAGTAAAATGTGATGTTACTAAATCTGAAGATGTAAAAAATCTAATCAATAAAACAGTAGAGAAATTTGGCAGGATAAATATAGTAGTAAATAATGCAGGTAAAAATCCTGCAAGGCTCTTTACAATTGAAGACACGACAGAAGAAGAATGGGAAGAATACCAGGGCATTAATGCAAAAGGGTCTTTTCTTGTTTCAAAATATGCTATTCCTCAGATAAGAAAAGCAGGTGGAGGATCCATAATTATGATAACTTCAATCTCTGCAAGTGTAGGTCAGGCAAATGTGGGCTGCTATAATTCTTCAAAAGCTGCTCAGCAGGGACTTGTAAAAAGCATGGCAGTTGATTTTGCAAAGGATAAAATCAGGGTAAATGCAATAAGCCCCGGCTGGGTTATGGTTGAAAATTTACAGGAAAAAAGAGAAAAAATAATTGATTTTATTAACTCGATGCATCCTGTTGGAAGAATTGGATATCCTGAAGATATCGCCTGGGCTGCAGTATATCTTGCATCTGATGAATCTACCTGGGTTACCGGCTCAGTTTTTGATATTGATGGCGGCTACACTGCTGTTTAGATTCAGATAAGGATCAGTTTTTGATAATGACGTAGGGCATAGCGCTGTTTAATTTCAGATAAAGAAAACTTATTTGTTAAGTTAAAGGATATGGCTAAAATGATTTCTATAAAAAACATAGCAGCCATATCCTTTTTTCATTATTCAATAAATAGCTGCGATAGAATCATTCTTTAAAACACTTAAAGTTGAAGAAGAGTACATATTTTTCAACCTTTATTGTTAACCTATATTATAAAATATTCGCCCTGAATGATTTTATCTACAATTTTACTCGCAAATTACCCAGCTGCT
>CAYNMO010000206.1:0-4665 GCA_964398155.1 uncultured Actinomycetota bacterium
AAAGACCGATTCCCTCCAGGCGCGCCACCAAACTTTAAAATTCAAAGCATACCTTATATAAGTGTTTAAACATGCCGGTGGCATGTTTAAACAAAGGGAATCGAAAGGACGGAGCGAAGGCGACAGCCGAGTGAGTCCGCGGCTCTGCAGCGAGCGAAGCGAGACGAAAGACCGATTCCCTCCAGGCGCGCCACCAAACTTTAAAATTCAAAGCATACCTTTCGTAAACTTCTTGAACTGTACTACTTTATGTAATATTATGTTTTTATCTTAAAATCAAGCAGTTATTGTTGCTGATAGGATAATAATTTATCAAGAGTTGAAAGGAGCATTATATGAAAACCATAAAGGACAAACAGATTTTGGTTGCTGCGGATTTTGCCGGCTTCCCGCTAAAAGAAGTTGTAGTAGAACATCTTCAAAAAAAAGGCTGGACCGTAACAGATATTGGCGTTAAGTCTAAAGATGAAAAAGATCCAGAGATGTTTCATAGAATTGGGCTAAAAGCCGGTGCTAAAATCTCAGAAGGCGAATTTGAAAGGGCTATTCTATTTTGCGGAACAGGAATGGGAATCCATATTGCTGCCAGCAAATGTCCGGGAGTATTCGCAGGTGTTGTTGAAAGTGTCCCATCTGCTTTAAGATCAGTTACCGGAAACAATGTTAACGTACTTGCTATGGGAGCTTTCTATGTTGCGCCTCAAATGGGTAAAGACATAGCTGATGCTTACCTTAACAACACTCTTGGTGGTGGGTATGAATGGTGGCCTAATTTTTATGAATTTCATAAATTAGCATGTGATGAGCTAAATAATTTTGATTATGCTAAATTCAAAGCAAACGGATTTGAAGTTGAAAAACTGGGAGATTATCCACTAACGCTTGTGACTAAGCCTGATAATATAAAATAAGTATATAAATACTTTTCCTGCCAAGGTTGTAGTGCAACTTTCTGGTTGTCATAACAGACAGAATAGAATTTGCAAACCACTGCAGCCTTGGTCACTTACTAAATAAAATCTCACTTCTTTAAAAATTCGTTCTTATAATTTTCCCATAAAGCGATATTTTCTTTAAGAAGGACTGGGATATTCAAATTATAGGGGCATTTTTCAATACACTTTCCACACTCAGTGCAGTCTTTTGATTTTTCAATTGGTGACTGCAAAAATTTCGCAACTGCTTCAGGGGGCATCCTTTTAATAGTACTCTTTGCAACAAGAACTGCTGGTATATTGATATTATTCTGACATGGCAGGCAGTAGCCGCATCTGTGGCACCATTGCCCAACCATTTCTTTTCTTATTCTTTCAATTTCTTCCTTTTCACTTAAAGTCAGAGGACGGGGACTGTCAATGATTTTTATTATCTCTGCCATCTCTTCTGTTTTTTCAATTCCCGGATCTGGCACAACGCCTTCGAATTGAGCCAGATATCTAAAGGCCAGATTTGCATTCTCCAGTATCCCGCCACCCATGGGCTTCATTGCAATAACACCCATATTTAATTTACGTGCAAGTGGTATTAATTCATCTTCCGTTTCAATATCTACAAAGTTAAAAGGAATCTGAACAACCTGGAACTTTTTGGTGCTCATTAATTTTTTTGCTATCAGAGAACTGTGAGAGCTAAATGCAAAATATCTCACCTTGCCGCTCGTAACTGCTTCCTTTAATCCAGAGTAAGCACCATCTTCTGACATCACTTTTCCCATTGCTTCCTCTGAACTCACTCCATGCATCTGGTAAATATCAATATAATCAACACCCAGTCTTTCTAAACTTAAATTTATATGCGAAAGAAAAGTTTTTTTATCAGTTGCCGGAGACTTGGAAGCCAGGACCAGATTTTCTCTTTTATGATTTTTGATGGCCGCCCCGATCATTTTTTCACTGTCACCATAAACGTGAGCCGTATCTATAAAATTTATTCCCATATTTATAACTTCGCTTACTACCTTTACTCCTTCATTAAAATCTAAACGCATTATCGGAATTCCGCCCATTGCTGCTTTAGTTACCATAAGATCTGTATTTCCAAATTGTATTTTTTTCAAAAAAATCTCCTTCTAAAATTCAGTATTTTTTATTTAACAGTACTTTTTAAGTTAACTCTTTTTTTAACCCCGCATAATTTATGTCTGCTTTGAGAATTAATAATAGTATTACCGGTTTAATTTGGTCTTACAATTTTTACAATATTAACTTTGTACATTTACTTGTCGTAAGATTGTTAATTATCCAGTGAAGCAGACTTTCCTGCAAGCCATCCCGTGCTGAATGCTTTTTGAAGGTTAAATCCACCTTCCGGTCCCTGCATTTCTATAATTTCACCGGCAAAATATAGATTTTCATTTATCCTTGACCGCATTGTTTTAGGGTCTATTTCTTTAAGCGGTATTCCTCCCTCAGTTACTATTGCTGCGCTTATTGGCAGTGTCCCGTCGATTTTAAAAGTAAATTTTTTAATAAGTGCCAGTAATTTTAATATTTCAGCTTTTTTTATATTACCTGTTTTCTGATGCGGGTCAATTCCTGTAATTTCAAAAAGTTTTAATATTAAATCGCCAGGAATTTCAGGAAGTATAATTTTTACAGAAGATATTATTTCTTTTTTTGAAGTAAGCGGCCGGACTTCCTCATATTTTGATAAAATATTTTCCAGGGAAATGTCCGGGCAAAAATCAATGACTCCAAATACTTCTTCCCCTCTTTTTGCCAGCATAAAAACAGTATTTCCAAGATTCATCGCACTAGGGCCTGAAATACCGAAATGAGTGAAAATGAGAGCGCCATTTTTACTGCCCTGTGTTTTGTCTCTGGACATAATGGAAAGCCCTGCATTTTTAAGAGATATCCCTTTAAGATTAAGAGAAGTTAAATAATCTGATAATAATGCAACAATGGAAGGTGAGAGATCAATGATGTCGTGGCCAAGTTTTTTGGACAGTTCATACCCTCCTCCGCTTGAGCCTGTCTGGGGATAAGACAAACCTCCTGCACAAATGATAATTTTTTTTGAAAAAATAGAAATTTTTAAATCAGAGTCTGTCTTAAAATATTGATTATCCTCATTTGCATCTCCTGATTTGGCAGTCATTCCAAAAACAGTGCTGCCCAAAACTTCTGATATGGCGGTTACTTCATAATTATAACGGATGGTAATTCCTCTCTTTGTTAATTCATTCAGGAGACAGCTTAAGACTGCCTGAGAATTGCCATCTTTTGGAAAAACTTTAAAATCATCCTCATATTGCGGCATAATGCCTTTGGATTTAAAGAATTCAATTAAATCTTTATTGTTAAATGAATTAAAAGCTTCAAAAAGGAATCTGCCTCTTTTACCAAAAGAATTAATCAGTGATTCCAGGTCCAAGGAGGTGGTGTAATTGCATCTGCCGTTACCAGTCAGCAGAAGTTTTTTGCCCAGACTGTTATTTTTTTCTAAAATGCATATTCTGGAACCCGGGTTTGCAAGGTGAGCCGATATTGCAGCCATCATTCCTGCCGGTCCGCCCCCGATAATTGCAATGTCAAAGACAACAGCATCTGATGAAGATGTTAAAATATTATTAATATCTCCCATTTATATTTATTATTTTATTTATCCAAAATTATTAATGAATTGCATTGCATGTCATATTAATTAGTTTCAGGCCAATAACTCATTTTTTTATTAATTACTTGTTTAAATAAGTTTAACATATTAATTAAATCATTTTAGTTAGTTGTTAACCTAAAAACCAATTAAACAGGAGCCAAAAAAAATAATAAATTAATTGTCAGAAATTTAATTTACATGATACTTTTAGTAAATTATTTTTAAAAAAGTTTAAATTTTTACAACTTTTACTTTTACGCAAATTATAATTATTATTCATAATAGCATAAAGACTATATCTGTTTTCAATAGACAAAGGAAAATTAAAATGGAAAACCATATTAAAATTTATATTGGTTCTGATCATGCAGGATTTGAGCTAAAAGAAAAAATAAGGGATTTTTTAAAAAGCAGCGGATATGACTATGAAGATATGGGTCCTGCCGAGTATTGCGGGACAGACGATTATCCTGATTATGCTGTTTTGGTAGCCAGGGAGGTTGCAAAAACAGGTTGCCTGGGTATTCTGGTTTGCGGCAGTGGAGTTGGGGTTTGTATAACCGCAAATAAAGTAAAAGGGATAAGAGCTGTCAATGCCTGCAATGTTAAAATAGCTCAAAAATCAAGAGAACATAATAATACAAATATTTTATGCCTGGGCCAGAGCTATATAGATTTTGATTTGGCAAAAGAAATAATAAAAGCATGGCTTTCCACTGACTTTAGCGCTGAAGAAAAACATCACATAAGAGTAAATAAAATAACAGAATTTGAAAATGAGATGATTTAAAGATTTGCTGCAGGGTAACGTATTAAAAATGGGGGATATGATACTTGTGCAGCTGTCGCCCGTCAAACTTTTTTGTAATAAAACAGGCTTATAAACTCAAACATAAATTTAATGATTTTTTTAAAGATTACTGTTATTATATACAGGTGTCTCAAGGGTATTTATGTATTTTCCGCTTGGAGGAGTGCAAGAGAGGCTGAATTGGACCGCCTGCTAAGCGGTTAGGGGGGGTATTCCCCTCCTCGAGGGTTCGAATCCCTCCTCCTCCGCCACAA
>CAYNMO010000207.1:0-4637 GCA_964398155.1 uncultured Actinomycetota bacterium
ATTGTAAGGGAAATAAATCCCCCTGCCGGTTATGAGCCAAGAGAGGCAGAAGTAAGCATAGACGGCAGCAGTTTGATTCTTAACCTTGAATCAGAAATAGCAGATCCAAGAATCCCGGGACAACTGAGGCTTCAAAAAGTAAGCTCCACAAATGCTTTACAGGCTGTAGGAGGCGCGACTTATGAGGTTCGTGATTCAGGAGGCAATCTGGTAGCAACCCTTGTTACAGCAGCAGATGGTTGGGCCACAGTGTCTTTGCCATGGGGCACGTATTCCGTAAAGGAGACAATTGCTCCCGCCGGATATGACCTTGATCCAGCCACATACAGCGTCACAATAGGCGCATCTTCAACTTCACTCTGGTTGTATGTAAAAGACAACCCGACAACCGGCGGAGGTGGCGGTACAATAACGGTTGCCGGACTGACTGAGGGTGGCGGTATTCAGGTGCTCGCATTTACAGGTATTGATCCTATCATACCGATAGCAGGCGGGTCAGCAGTAATAGCCGGGCTTGCAATACTGTTTGCTTCTTTAAGGAGAAGAGGCAGCAAGCAATTGTCAAGGAGCACGGACAAAGATTAAAGTATCCATGATAAAAAAGGTGCAATAATTCTTACATGTGATTGAGAAGTAATGGCTCGGGAGAAATTCCGGGCCATTACTATTGGCAGTATGCGGTGCTTGATTCTGTGCATGAGTTATCCCCAGGTTTGATTGCCTGATATCCTGCCAGTTTTAAGAGTGCTAAGGCCATTTTAATAAACTTACATTTCTCCATTATCAGGATAGTAAAATTATTGATAATAGTAATAATATTTTTAATAATGTTATTATTAAATTTAAACTAAAAATATCACAAAAAGTAATATAAAGTGCCATAAATTTATAAATAAACTATTACAAAATATTTGACATTGATACAACTAAAGTATAATATTTAATAATAAGAAAAACATAGTATAAAAAAAATAATAAGTTTAGAATATTTTCTCAAATTTAGGGACTCCGGAGAAAAGAGAAGGTAGTGGCACAACTGGCTATATTTAGTCGGTTTTTTATTTATATATCAATTAAAAAACTAAAACTTTTTAAAAATAAGATTTCAAAAACGGAAGGAAAAAATGAAAAAATTATCAAAAAAGCTACTGTATGTCTTATTAATGGTTGTTGTTTTTTCCGGAATGCTGCTAGTCGTGCCGGGATCATTGCATGCTGACGGCCCTATAGTAAAGACCTATGCCGACCCAGGGTATATTTTTGAAAGTACAGTTTTTGCTCCGGGTTTAATATTTTTCAAAGCTGATAATCTTACTCCGGATTCTTACTACAGGTTTGAGGTTACAGTGCCGGATGGGTCTACGTTTCCTTTGACCCCATCAACGTGGGTAGGAGAGGGCACCACTACAATGACAGGATGGTTGGGCACTTCTGCTCTTGGTAGTTATATTGTCGATATAACAAAAACTGGAAATAATAATATTATGGGAACGTATTATCATTTTAGCGCTATACCAGCACCGTTTACCGTAGCTATTGTACCGACTTCCTACACAGTGACTTATAATGGTAACGGCAATACTGGAGGAGGGACTGTACCGGTTGATAGCAACAGCCCATATCTTTCAGGTGCATCAGTAACAGTACTTGACAATACCGGCAGTCTGGTTAATCCGGGTATGGTATTTTTACGTTGGAACACTCAGGCAGATGGGTCAGGAACAAACTATGCGCCGGGTGCAGCCTTTAATATTGCAGCAGATACTACTTTATATGCAGTGTGGGCAGCTGATGGAGGTTCTTTAGGGCTAAAAAGTGCGCATATCAACAAACCTGCATCAAATTTTAGTACCGGAGAAAATGGAGGTTTGTTAGATCCAGTTGTTTGGCATTTTATATGTAATGATCTGGCGCCAAGCCCTACAAATGTTATAAATTCTTTTACTGTTGAATTTTGGACAGGGGATCCGACTGTTGTCCCGGCGCCCAGTGTTGTTTCTTATACTATCAGTCCTACAGGTAACCCAACACAATTTCATTTTCCAGCAAGCGGAAATGTAGGCATGTATATTGGTACACCAACCGGATATTACGTAAAATCTGCAACATTATCATTTACAGGCCCACAACCAAGTGGTGGCGAAGTCCAGGTCAGCCATGTATGCTACAATACGGTGCCTGCATCATTTTCAGTCTCTGTAACAAAAGCAACTGCAGGGGTATTTACCGGCACTTTTGATTTTATACTGGAAAAGCAGGACCCTCAAACTCCGGCAAATTGGAATACCGTAGCTTCCCTGTCAGGCAAAACAGCCGGTGGTCCTTACGCATTTGTTCCAACATCTCCATTGACACCCGGTAACTACAGGGTAAAAGAAACATCCAATGGAGGAGCAACGTATACCGAAGTCAGCCTGACCTCAATGCCAGGTTCGGCTACCGGAAACAATACCACATCAGGTGAATTTTCCTGGAGCGGCACAGTAACAGATTCCCGGAATGTTAATTTCTTAAATGTAAAAGAAGTGCCTGCATCATTTTCAGTCTCTGTAACAAAAGCAATTGCAGGGGTATTTACCGGCACTTTTGATTTTATACTGGAAAAGCAGGACCCTCAAACTCCGGCAAATTGGAATACCGTAGCTTCCCTGTCAGGCAAAACAGCCGGTGGTCCTTACGCATTTGTTCCAACATCTCCATTGACACCCGGTAACTACAGGGTAAAAGAAACATCCAATGGAGGAGCAACGTATACCGAAGTCAGCCTGACCTCAATGCCAGGTTCGGCTACCGGAAACAATACCACATCAGGTGAATTTTCCTGGAGCGGCACAGTAACAGATTCCCGGAATGTTAATTTCTTAAATGTAAACATACAAAGGTTTACTGGCTCTATTACAGTAATAAAAAGAGACATAAATGACAAAGCACTCCTTGCAGGTGCAACATTTGGACTCTTCTATGATCCGGCATGCCAGCAGCCAGCCAAAAACGCTGATGGTAATTTTGTAGCTAACCAGACTTCCGGCACCAATGGAGAAGCAGTATTTACAAACCTTCTTTTAGGTACTTACTGGGTAAAAGAACTTAATCCTCCTACAGGATATGGCCTTTCTGCCCAGCTAATGGTGGTACTTGGGCCAGTAGGATCACCCATTAGCCCGGTAAATTTTGCAGCTATCCTGCAACCGGAGGCAATAAATGGGCCTATAACAGTTTCAATCTTTTACGATGACCCAAGACTTGATGGTTTCCTAAGGATAAGAAAAGTTGATTCAGTAACAGGACTTCCGGTCCCGGGTGCAACATATGTGGTTCTTGCAGGTTCACCGACAGGCTCAGTATTATATCGGGCAGTTACAGGACCAGATGGATATATTACAATGACGGGCTTTGTATGGGGATATCCATATTACATCAGGGAAGAAGTTGCTCCTGCAGGGTATGCACTTGATCCTAATACCTATGGCCCTGCAATATTTGGACCCACAGCTCTTTCTTATAACTTCGCAGTATCAAACGATCCGACAGGCGGTGGCGGTGGCACATTAACAGTTGCAGGAATAACTGAAGGAGGCATTCAGGTGCTTGCATTTACTGGTGTCAATCCATTTATACCAATAGCAGGAGGATCTGCAGTAATAGCCGGGCTTGCAATACTTATAGTCACACTTAGAAGAAGAAAAGAATTAGCTAAGAGCATATCTCAGAAAACAGATTAATGATTATTGATGAAAAATTATAATGGTGTAATAAGGTAAAAGTAATAATGGATATCTAAAATTAGCAAATAGGCAAAAATAAAAGTTAGGGTTGGATTAATATTATGAGTATTAGGATAAGCAGTAATGTTAATGCACCATAATTAAAAAGCAAAACCATAAAGATTCTGGATAAAATAACGGCCTGGATATAAATCCCGGCCGTTATGTATGCTTATAGTGATTATCGAAAAGGTAGTTTTATTGAAAAGTAAACTATTGCCAAAGAAACAATCTCGAATCATAAATTTTTAAGTAAAGTTTTATCATAAAGTGTATTAGTCCATCAGAATTATCAAATCTTTGTATTATCAATATTTAACTTGCCTTCGTCTGTGCCTGCACCAATGGCTTCATTAGTACCTGAACTAACCCCTGAATCAGCGCCTGAATCAATCCCTGCATCTGTGCCCCGAGGTCTAAATTTAAATATTGTAATAATAGCCGCAACAGCAAAAACTGCCACACCGATTTCTGCATACCAGAAGCCAAACTTATAGTTAAGATAAAACGCCACAAGATCAACAATCGCATGAAATATTACAGTTACTGCAATAATATAATATTTCCTGTACATAAATGCATACATTATAAGGACTGAAAAAGCGATCTGAATGGCTATTGCAAAAATTCTTTCCATTGCTCCGACAAGCGGCAGATACCAGGCGACCTGTTCAATTTGTGAAACTATATTTACAGGAAGTATATTCGGGAAGAACTTGAAAATAACAAAGTTTGCAATAGTAGTAAACCCGACAAAAATCATTGATTCGCCGCCGCCACCATGTCCAATCCCATACATTACCCCTTTGTAGTAGTCCCGCGGTTTGATTACTGCTCCGAGAGCAATGCACCTGACGCCTTCTTCAAAAATGC
>CAYNMO010000208.1:0-4634 GCA_964398155.1 uncultured Actinomycetota bacterium
AAAGAATTTTTAAACAAAATAATTGCAATTGCCAATCAAAAAGGCGGGGTTGGTAAAACAACTACTGCTATTAACGTTTCAGCTTATCTTGGACACTACGGATATAAGACAATTCTTATAGATATGGATCCCCAGAGCAATGCAACAAGCGGACTCGGTGTTCTTCAAAAAGACATAAATATTTCAGCTTATAGTCTGATCATTTACAGTGAAGATCCTAATAAAGCACTAATTGAAACACCTTATGAAAATCTTAAATTAATTCCGTCAACCAAGCAGCTTTCAGGAGCTGAAGTTGAGTTAGTTACAGTATTTAAAAGAGAATACAGGCTTAAAGAAGCAATACAAAAGATTGAAGAAAGTTATGATTTTATAATTATAGACTGTCCCCCGTCTCTAGGTCTTTTAACCATCAATTCTCTTGCTGCCGCCCGAGACATCATCATACCTATTCAGTGCGGTTATTTTGCTCTTGAAGGGGTCGCTCAGCTTCTAAATATAATTGATCTTGTCCAAAGAAGCCTTAATGCAAAGCTTGAAGTAGAAGGTGTGGTCATGACAATGTATTCAAGAAGCAAACTTGCAGACAATATTGTGGCAGAAGTTAAAAATCATTTCGGAAGCAAGCTCTACAGTACAATTATTCCAAAAAATGTTCGTCTGGATGAATGCGCTTCTTATGGCAAACCCATAATCAAGTTCGAGCCTGGCGCAAGAGGCGCAAAGGCTTATGATGATCTGGCAAAAGAAATTATTTCCGGCTATAAAAACAAAAAAACAATAGCTGCAGATGATTTTGCATCCTAGCTTTTTTTAGTCTTGTGAGTGTTTTAATCTTTAATTTATTTTTTTAATGTATTATTAAAATTAAAAATTATTAATGGAAAACATAAAGGAATAAAAATGGCAAAGCCCACCAAGTACGCTACTCTGATTTGCACCATAATGACAATAGTTGCAATCATCGGCATCATAATAGGAATATTGCTGTCAAAACCTTTAATTATTGTAGCATGTTTACTCCCTGCTGCTGTTTATGAAGTTTACAGAACTGAAGGCGAAACCACACGATGGGCTTCCTGGGTGCTACTGCTTGTAATGATTCTTGAGATTATTTTTATTGCTGCAAATATAAGCTTTGATCTTGGAAAATTTATAGGCCAGTCACAAAAAGAAGTTGCAGGCTATATGGTTCCACTTGGAGATATAAAAATATTTGGCCCCATTATAATGGGTATTTTAGCTATTATTTTGTTTATAAGAACACGGGGCAAATACACAAAATGGCTGGCTGCAATTATTTTTGTAACATGTTTTGCAATAATATGGGCGCTTAATCCGGAAATATTTAAAAGTCTTCTTCAGATTGGGGTAGAAAAAGGATTAAACAACATAAATTAATAAGAAAAAACCTGAATATGTGCCGCAGTATCTTTTAAAAAGATTTACGGCAAAGGTAATGCTCTAATCTGATAATAAGGGCATTGTTTCTGGTAATAATTGCCAGACTTCTCCTGTTACTTTACTGAATTAGCTGGCAAACATAGAATTAATGCTGGCTGGTTATTCTTTCCTTTATGAGTGCGGCCTAATTACGAAAAAATCAAATTATGCCTGATGAAATCCCAAATCTGACTACGGAATAAATTCTATCGATTATTTTAGATAACAAACTTAATTATTGAAAAATCAAATTATGCCTGACAAGAGCCAAAACCAGAGTGGAAGAATAAATTCTATTGATTATTTTAGAGGTTTTACCATAATCTTAATGATTATTGTAAATTATCTAAGTGGAATTAACTGCATACCAGGATTTCTCAAGCATGCTAATGATATAGGTCTGACCATAACAGATTTGGTAGCACCTGCCTTTATATTTGCCATAGGGCTTACTTATAAGCTGTCTTTTGACAAACGTATGGCTCGCGATGGCAGCAAAAAAACATATTATCATTTTTCTCTGAGATTTCTTGCATTTGTAGGTATTGGTGCTTTTTTTACCGGCGGTGCTGCAATAGTTGCGGTCAATGAAGCAAATGGCGCATGGGGTGTGCTTCAGGCTATTGGTGCAGCAGGACTTATCACTCTGCTTTTTATCAGAATGAATACTATAGCAAGGTTTGCCATTGGTCTGGGGCTGCTTGCCGTGTATCAGATAATGCTTGATTATTTCTGGCTCGATCAGGTGCTGAATTCGGAACAGGGTGGACTTCCGGGAGTAATTTCCTGGGGAGCATTACTTGTAATATCTACTGCGCTGGCTGATCTTTTTCACAAACAAGGACGATCTGCGAGACATCTGACAGTTTATGCCCTGTCATCACTGGCAGTTCTGCTGGCAGGAATCCTGCTATCTTTATTGTTTGCTGTAAGCAAACATCGCGTATCTATAAGCTATGTTCTGATCAGTATTGGAGCAAGCGCTTTGTTTTTTTTACTTTTTGATCTCTTTTCAAGATTTACAAAGATTAAACCAGTTCTGCTTCAGTGGTGGGGCAGCAATCCGCTTTTGATGTATCTTATTCATATGATACTGCTTGGAGTAACATTTCTTCCGGGAAACGAAGTCTGGTATTATGGTGCACCGCTCTGGTCTGCGCTTCTCCAGCTGGCAGGATTTTTTACAATACTGTGTGCAATTGCATGGTGGCTTCACATTAAAAAAATACGTCTCTCATTTTAGACCAAAAACATATTACATTCGAACCCCTTGGATATATTGATTCCTGATATGGTTATATTATTTGATATGGATTTTTCCATATAAGCAGTAGATAAATAAATTATTTTTTTAATTGTTACCTTTACTTTTTTACTGCTATTTTTTATAATAGCAGTAAATAAATATAACTATGGAGTTATTCTATGAGCAAACATTTAAAAGTTTTGATAAAAATGCTTGAAGAAAATAACGGCATCCTTACTGCTAAAATGGCAAGGGATGCTAAAATTCCTCATGAATACTTTTCAATAATGAATAAAAAAGGCCTGATTGAAAAAGCAGGTAAAGGCCTTTATTGTTCAAAAGCAACATATGTTGATGAAATGTTTGAGTTGCAGGCTACTAACCCTAATTTAATTTTTTCTCATCAGTCTGCCCTGTATATTCTGGATTTAACTGATAGAACACCATTAAAAATGACTGTCACTCTGCCGCGAACTCAGAATGCAAGCCGGCTTATCGCAAGCGGAATGGTTAAAGTTAAACGCAGTAGTGAGAAAACACACTTGCTTGGAATCATTGAAGCATCCTCTCCTGCCGGTTTTAAAATTAAAATTTATGACAAAGAAAGAACTATTTGCGATATTGTTAAAAACGCCAAAAATACAGACCCGCAAATCCTAATGGATGCACTAAAAAGATATGCTCACCAGAAGGACAGGAATCTGTCAAAATTAATGTATTATGCAAAGATTTTAAAAGCAGAAAAAAAAGTCCGTCAATACCTGGAGGTGCTTCTATGAAAAATACCATGCAGTTAAAAGCTCTGATCAAGAATTTTGCAATAGACAAAGAAATTATGCCCCAGGCTGTTTTGCAAAATTATATGCTTGAAAGATTGCTTGAGAGAATATCCCTGTCAAAATTTAAAGATAAATTTATATTGAAAGGCGGAATGCTTATTGCAGCTTTTGTTGGGATTGATGCCAGAACAACAATGGACATGGATGCAACACTTAAAAATATGTCTTTAACGGAGCAGGCTGTAGCAGAAGCATTAAATGATATTTTTAAAATTCAGCTAGATGATAATATAACTTTTAAGTTGCTAAAAATTGAAAATATAAGGGATGATGATGTTTATGGCGGATATCGCGCTTCATTAAACGCCTTATTTGATGCGTTAAAGGTTACTCTAAAAATAGATCTAACCACAGGTGACAGGATTACACCAAAAGAGATCAGATATAAGTTTGGTCTTCTATTTGAAGACAGAACAATTAATATTCTCGCATACAATGCTGAAACCATTCTTGCCGAGAAATATGAAACAGTCCTGCGCCGTTCAGTTCTTAATACTAGAATTAGGGATTTTTATGACATTTATGTTTTAATGAATTTTATGTCACAAAATATTGACATGGCTTTGTTGCAGAGGGCAATTAAAGCAACTGCGAACAAAAGAGATACTGCAGAAGTGCTGGACAATGCAAAATCCGTAATTGAAATTATTAAAAATGATGAAGAAATGCAAAGCCGATGGTTCCTATATCAAAAGGATTTTAATTATGCTAAAAATATCAGTTGGAATGAAGTAATTGCTGCAATAGAAAAGATTCAGATGGGGGATACGAAAGTTCGCATTAATTAAAGTCGAAAGTAGCTGCTAACAATCTTTGGAAATAATTCAGCCTAATTTTTCTAAATTTTCTGTGAGTTATTTCAAATATGGAAATAACTAAATCTTATCACTTTTAATCTTCTTTTTGAACTTGTAAGAAATCCTTACAAGCTGTCGCCTTCGCTCCGTCCATTCGAACCCCTTGGTTTAAACATGCCACCGGCATCTTTAAACTCTAATTTATCGTGTTCCTTTAATTTCTGAAGTTTGTGGCGGAGAGAGAGGGGTTCGGCCTTTCGTCTCACCTTCGGTTCGCTGCAGAGCCGCGGACTCACTCGGCTGTCGCCT
>CAYNMO010000209.1:0-4625 GCA_964398155.1 uncultured Actinomycetota bacterium
TAATTTATGGACATGGTTATAAAGAGTCCATCAAGGGCATGATTGCAGAAAGGGTACCCATAATTCATCATTTTTAAATCAGTAACAGGTTTTTTAAAACAAATCTGCATTATTTCCATTGTACCAGTGCCGATAGAAGCCATCCCGTCCTGTACAACACCGCTGCCAAGTGCTGCGCATATCTGGTCAAAGCCGCCCGTTACTACTTTGACATCATTTTTAAATCCAAGGATTGATCCAAGTTTTTTATCCACGGACCCTGTCATGGTGCCGGATAAAACAGCCTTTGGGAAAAGACTTGCTTCGACTCCGGCTTTTCTTAATATCTCTTCAGAATATTGTCTTTTAATAAGGTCAAATGCAAGAGTACGACAGGTCACTGAATAATCAGAAACAGGCTCGGCACCTAACTTTAAGAAGATGAACTCCTCCCAGCATAAAAATTTATCTATTTTTTCAAAAATATCCGGTTTGTTATTTTTAAACCATATCAGCTTGTTTAAGGGATAAAGATTTGAAGGGGGCTGACCCGTTATCCTGTAGAGCTCTTCGGCGCCGATTATGCTGTTTATCCACTCGTTTTCCTTATAACCCCTTGTGTCCATTGACATTATCGTGTTATAGAGGGGAGAACCTTTCCTGTCCACAGGCATTGCCTCATCCCCCGAAACAGAAATACTTAGTGCCTCAACAGGATCCTTAAGAATGTTTTCAAAGCTGTTAAGCTCTTTAATGTTTTCAAAAAGACTGTCGACCACAAGGCTCTGGTCAAGCTCAACAACGCCTTTTTTGGGCATGTATAAAGGGTACTCTCTGTATGTCTTGCCAAGCATTCTTCCATCTTCATCATACGCGGCGCATTTTATACCGGTTGTACCCAAATCAATTCCAAGCAGGCTCAAGAATTCCTCCCTGTTTTCCTGATTTTACTAATTTTATTTATTCTAACAGTTTTCCTGATTTTGCTTATTTCCCATGTTTGCCTGGTTTTCCTGAGCTTGCCCTGATTACTTTTTTAGTCCGGACAGGATTTGTTTTGTTATCTCTTCAATCATGCTGTCCAGTTTGGGCGAATTATAATTTTCATTTCTGGAATCATTTACAGGCTCCTGGCCGGCTTTCTGATTAGGAAGAATACCGATATTTTTCAAAGCAGAATTGTAATTATCGGTTTTCTCATAGGGGCTTGCAAATGACAGCTGGCATACATTTGACATAAAGGAGCAGATATTGGTACTCCTGAATACAGTCAGCCTGTTTTCTATCATCTCTCTGTAGCCATTCCTCACTTCATTTAGGAGCACTGCCAGATCGGGAGCATCGTTTAATATAAGTTCCTTAAGTTTTTTTATAGCCAATGTTGAAATCTTTGTATAAACAGATGCCTTGTTTATTCCGCAGTCTATAGCCTGTCCAATCATATTGTCATCAACACCAGAGCCTCCATGCAATGACAAGAAACAGTCTGTCATCTGCCCTATCTGTTTTAACATTTCAATATTTAAAGCGGCTTTCTGTTCCGTCTGGCCATGGACTGAACCGATTGCGGGCGCAAGAATATCAACACCTGTTTTTTCCACAAACTCTACTGCCATTTTTGCGTTTGTCAGGCTCGCCTCTGCGCTGCCCTCATCCTGCCCGACTCTTGTAATATATCCGACTTCTGCTTCTGCCATTAAACCCACACTGTGCACAATATCTGCAAACTGTTTTGTCCTTTTTATCTTCTCTTCAAAATCAAGGCCCACGGGCCCGTCATACATAAGTGAGGTAAATCCACACTTTATTGCATTTATTACTGTAGATATCTCAACCGCATGATCCAGGTGTAGTATAAGAGGCACATTTACCTTATTTGAAACATCCTTTACAAGGTTTGCAAAAGTCTCCAAATCACTGTATTTTAGCTGCGGTTCATATACGGCACATACAACCGGTGTCTGCAGATTTATTGCAGCTTCAACTGCCCCTTCAAGTGTTTCGACATTAAAAACATTAAAACATCCCAGACAATACCTTTTTTTTCTGGCATCCTCAAGAAAAGGCCTAAGATTGGCTATGGGCATGGTTGTCTCCTTTTAAATAAATATATAAAACATAAGCTTAAAATTATACTATATTTATTGCATACTTAGTCAAGGTATCTATTTCTTTTAATTCTTTAAAACAAATCATAAAGGTTCCTGACACGCAAGACTATATCCCGTCTATTTTTTCAAAAGCCGGAACTGGCCCTCCATTAAAATGCGCTATTGCATCCCTGACTATCCTTACTTTTTCAAGGCCTATGCCCCTTATTCCTTCCAGGCAAAGCCCGAAATTCCCTCCAGGCTGGCCTGCTTCACATTCTTTTAGTATATGTTCCCTGATGGTTTTAGGGCTTTTATCCCTTATAATCCTGAAATCAACAAGCTTGCTCACAAATACCCCGGGGAAATGTTTTTTCATGGCCTGGGCATCAATCATTTCATAAAACATATCGTATTGTGTAAGATTTAATTTGGAAAGCAGGCCCATGAAATTTGTGATATTCCCACAGCAGTGAAAATGTCTTTTGGGTGAAGGAAACTCCTGGTACCATCGCACCAATTGCGGAAGCACTATTTTTTCAAAAAGAGAAGGTTTTATGTTTACTATTGAATCATCTACAAGCCCAGTGGTTTCTGCACCTGAAATGCCCATCTGGTTATCATGAAATTTTTTCCACTCAATGGCACAGTCCATCACTTTTTCTATAAGTTCTTTACAAAGGTCCTGGTTTTCAATGAGATCTATCATAAATTGTGTTTGTCCCCTCAAAAAGCAGGCTACAGTAAACGGTCCCTCAAACATTATTGTATCCTTCACTCCAGTAAGCCGGTAGAACTTTTTTGATTTTTCAAGCATATCCAGCACTACTGGATTATTTTTGGCAGGCAATGGTTTAAAATTTTTTACCTCGGAAATATTGTTTAATACTGCCTTCCTGACAAAAGGCTCATTGTCCCGGGGCTGAAATATTTCACAACCCATAACTTCAGATGTCTTTACATGCCCTTTACAGAACAACAGACCTGCGGGTTCGATTTCCAGATAATCAGATACTATTTTTATAACTTTTTTTTGTGCTGAAACCATCAGTTCGATATCACTATAAAAATCACTTACTTCAATGCCTGCTATTTCAGTTATTTTAAGTTCTTCGGTAAGATAGCAAAACTTTACAGGTTCATCCAGCATTTATCCTCCTGACTGTATAAACTTATTATGGTTATAAAATTAATTACACTGTACACTGTTTTGATCTGAACTCCCTTCTTAAAAAAAAGCAGTTATCTCCTCCAATCATGTTTTTATCAGTTTTCACAATTGCCGGATATCTCTGGAAATCAAAGGGTACATTTTTTTATATAGTTCAAACCTATGCTGATAATATTGAATATTTTTTCCTGTAGGGTGATATTCTTTTTTTATTTTAATTATTTGGCCAGCAGCTTCGCTAATGGAATTGTATTTTCCGATACCATATCCTGCAATTATTGATGCAGCCAGGCACCCTGCCTCATTTACTTTTAGTGATCTTATTGGTTTTCCTGTAATATCTGCTTTAAGCTGAAGCCAGAAATCCGATTTGGAGCCGCCGCCGCTTGCATTTAAGAAATCGATTTTTATGCCATTTTTTTCCAGAGTATCAATATTCAGTTTAAGTTCAAAAGTTATCCCTTCCAGGATTCCCCTTATAACGTCTTCCTTTTTTGTTCCAAGCGTAAATCCCATCATGATCCCTTTGGCAAAAGGATCATTTATTGGCGTCTGTGCTCCCTCAAAGTACGGATATACAAGCAGGGGGTTACTTGAATTTACAGCTTTTTCATCAAATAATTGATAAATATCGATATTGCGGATTTCTGCTTCAATTTTTTCCTCATGGGCCATATTGTCTCTATACCACTTAAGAAGAGACCCGCCGCCAAAATTAATAGCCAGGCAGACAAAAGAGTCTTTAATGATGTGATTGGAAAAAGGATAATTACTTTTAAGCATTGTTTCAGACGTAATTGGATGTTCAACGATTACCTGCATGCATTCAACTGTGCCGATTCCAACTGCAGCCATTCCGGCTTTTGTCGCACCTGAGCCAAGTGCGGCACATATCTGATCAAATCCTCCTGAAACACCATAAACTTTTTTTGTAAAACCCAGGCTATCTGCGATCTTATCAGGGAGAGCCCCGATAACCTTGCCTGACTGAAGGCATTCAGGAAAAATTTCCTCAGGAATGCTCAGGCTGTTTAAAATTTCCGATGACCACTTTTGATTTTCTATATCAAAAGCTAAAGTCCTCGAGCAGACTGAAAAGTCTGATACACAATCCAACCCAAAATTTTTAAAAATATAAGAATCCCATGAAGCAAATTTAAATGTTCTTTCATAAATTCCGGGTTCTGAATTCTTTAACCACAACAATCTGTTTAAGGCGTACATATTTGAAGGGGGCAATCCTGTAATATTATATAATTTCCTGATGCCTATTTTTTTATTTATTTGTGCATTCTCTTTTAAACCCCTGCTGTCAAGGGAACAAATCATGTTATAAAGCGGTTTGCCGTTTCCGTCTATAGGTAATGCTTCGTCGCCAGGTACAG
>CAYNMO010000210.1:0-4581 GCA_964398155.1 uncultured Actinomycetota bacterium
GTAATATAGTTATAAATTATAATTTTAGGGTTTTTTTGTCAAGAATTATTTATTAATATTTTTATTTTTTGCAGGAAAAATATGTTTCTGTGTAGATTGCGATCATCTGAAAATGGGAGCCTGGCAAGTCTTTATAACTTTTTAAAACCAAAGCTCCCGAATTCTTTTTCTATTGAAGATTAAAGTTCAATTATTTTTTGCCATTTACTGGAAAATTCTTCAACCCCGGTTTTTGTAACCCTGAAACCATCTTCCCATCTTAAACCGTATTCAGGTGTGGTTACAAAAGTGTCTGCCATAAATGTCATATTCTCTTTAAGGCTGTAATCGGAATTTGTTTCCATCCAGGGTTTTTCAACTTCAAATATACCCGTTCCATGGCACGGGCCATACAGATAATAGTCTCCAAAACCTTTTTTGGCGTAAAACTCCTTAAACTTTTTAGCCACATCACCACTTATTACGCCTTCTTTAATCCATTCATAAGTTTTAAGGTGCACTTCCAGGCCAAACTCGACTATCTCTCTCATGCTGTCAGACATCCTGCCGAATACTACGGGTCTTCCAATAGCAGATGTATAGCCGCCAAACTGTGCGCCAATGTTAATCTGTATCATTTCATTTTTTTCAAGTTTTTTATAAGTTGTGTTGGAAATGGCATTTCTGGTACTTATCCCGCTGAAAATATACTGGGGGAAAGCCTCACATTCTGCACCGTTTCTGTAAATAGATTCAAGGACCATTCCCACAACTTCTTTTTCGGTAAGCCCCGGTTTTATTTTGCCCAATATTTCATCAAGGACTATTTCAGTTATTCTGTGGGATTCCCTTAGCAGAGCTATTTCATTGTCACTCTTTATAATCCTTAAGTTTGAGATAATATCATCTGCCTTTACTATTTCGCCATCTTTTGGCAAGGCCTTTTTTATAGAATCATATACAGGCAGAGGCATGATGGCATAATCCCCAAGACCCAACCTTTTAACACCTTTGCCGTTGCTGATTTCGTCAAACAACTCTTTGAAGCTTCCCACGGGAACACCCGGGTAATCGGGTTCTGCAGATTCCCTGTATTCGGTCATCTTGACTATCTTTTTTATGGTGCTTCTTCCTGCGGCAAAAGGTTCTGCCTCAGGTCCTATAAGCAGTATTGCTTCGCCCTCTTTTGGGACAAGAACCCCAACTGATTCCCAGACCGGGCTGTGGTTGCTAAGATATAAGACGCTTGCAAAATCTGACTGGGTTGAATGAATAAGGTATGCATCAAGATCCCTTTTTTTCATTTCAGCCTGGATTCTGTTTATTCTTTCCTGTCGTTCTGCAGGTTGAATCTCTAAAATCATTTCTGTCTCCTTTACTTTCAAAATATTTTAAAATTTACTCTATATAATTAAGATTTGCTTCTGTTAAGCTGTCCACTCTTAAGCTGCCAATCTGGCTGTTAACTTTTAAACTGCCCATCTGGTCGCTATCTCTTTTACTATAACTTTTATTATAGTAATAAAATAATGCCAATTTGAAGTTTTGCAGCAATATGTCTTAAAACCCTCATGTGCACCATAAACCCTTGCCTTAAAACCCTTAAAACACCCTGTATACCTGCGATTGGCATAGCTTGTGCATTAACCCTTTACGGCGCCCAGAGTCATTCCTGATATAAACCATCTCTGGAAAATTACAAAAATTATAAGGACAGGGATAATCGTTATCATTATTGCGGCGCTGTAAATGCCGATCGGAACAATGAATTTTCCTCCGGCAATTTTGGCAATTGCAACCGGTATGGTCTGAAATTTTGGATCCTGCAAAAACACCAAGGCAAACAGGAATTCATTCCAGGTTTCAAGAAAAAGCAATATAACACATGAAGCAATAGCTGGCTTTGAAAGCGGCAGCACTATCTGGGCAAATATCCTGAAGTCTGAAGCTCCGTCTATCTTTGCCGATTCCTTTATTTCCTTGGGTATCTGTTCAAAAAAAGTCCTGAGAATAAGGGTAGCAATAGGGATTAAAAAACCGACATAAGGAATAATAATTGCCAGGTAGGTATTGATTAACCCTGCTTTTCTTAAGATAAAAAACAATGGAATTAATAAAACCTGCGCGGGAATTACAAAACTTGCAATAATTATAGTGAAAGTAATTTCTTTTCCTTTAAACCTGTAGTTGCTGAAACTGAAAGATGCGAGCGAAGCAATAATCATGGCTATGGTAATAGATGAAAAAGTTGCAATAATGCTGTTTCTAAACATCTGCAGAAAAGAAACATTCAGATGGATTTTGGCATAATCTATCGCTTCAATAAAATTCTGGAAAGTAACTGCTTTTGGTATTAAAAACAGGAAATCCTGATAAATGGTTTCTTTTGTTCTTAAAGACAGGGATAGTATGTATAAAATAGGAACCACTATTATTATAATGGTAATTATGATAAGTATTCTCGAATATATATAAAAACCGATATCTTTTTTTCTGTCTATTCCATATTCAAGCTCAATGGGTTTAGCTCTCTTTCTACCATTTATGATTGCCATTATTTATTTATACCTCTTCTTTTTTCATCAATCTTATCCTTAAAAACCCAAAAATAATCATGATTATAAACATTATAAATGCAATTGACGAACCAACACCCATTTTATTGGGTCCGTTAGCAGAAAATGAATAATAGTACATAAGAGTTGTAAGAACTTCTGACTGATGCACGGGTCCACCACGTGTCAGGACATATACAATATCAAAAACCCTGAAACTGCCTATGAGGTTCAAAATAATATTGAGTATTATTGTGGGAACTATCGAAGGGATAGCTATCCTGAATATCTTGCCCCACCAATTGGCGCCGTCCACCTCTGCAGCTTCAAGAATAGTCCTGTCTATGGACTGCAGGCCAGCATAAAAAATAACAAGATTATATCCTGTCCACTGCCATATGCTCACAAAAACCACTACCCATATTGCAAGCTGGACACTGGAAAGCCAGGAAAAATCTATGTGAAGTATCTTGTTTAGAAGACCATCCTGCTGGAGTATTCTTCTCCAGGCAAGACTGATTGAAACCGGGGCAAGCACTCCGGGGAAAAAAATTATTGTTCTTATCAGGACACTGTTTTTAAACTTTCCAAAAAATATGGTTAATGCCAAAAACATTGCGATTATAATCTGAATAGTAATATTGGCAAGCACAAAATAAATATTATTCCTGAATGCTATCCAGAAGTACCTGTCGTTAAAAAGTATCCTGAAATTATCAAAACCAACAAAATTTTTAAAAACTGCTGCATCAAAACCTGTAAACTTATAAAAACTTAAAATCAGGGACATCACAACCGGTGAAAGAACAATAAACACAAAGACAATAAGAGCAGGAAGTAAAAATGAATAAGGTTGTCCGGACACATTCCAAAAACGCCTTAAAGAACTTAAATTATGCCTGGTATCTTTTCCCATAAGTTTTTATATAACCCAATTACCACTTTTACGGCGCTGGCAATACAAATTTCTGTCAGCGCCGTCTTTTATTCTTTTTTCAAGAACTATATACAGTTTAAAAAATACAATTTAAAAACGTCAGATTTTTTCCAAAGTTTTTAGCCTTTAAATCCTGAAACTTCATCAAGATTTTTAAGTACCTGATCAATAGTGTCAACGCCAAGAACAACGTTTCCAATTCCATCGCCTAATGCTTTAACTCCATCCGGATATGTATAAATTATTTCACTTACTCTTCCGGGAGAATTATACAGTTTTATGCTCTCATCCAAAACAGGATTTCCTGATGCAGGAATATTATTGGGGTCAAGGCCGCATGCCGGATTAACTCCGTTTGCAATAAAAATCTTTGCGGCTTCCGGGCTGTTTGTAAACCTTGCAAATGCAATGCTTAAATCCTGGTTTTTGCCTTTGGAATATATTGCAATGTCGCTCCCGAAGTTTTTATTATAAGCTACTGTTGCATCAGCATTTACTTTTGGATACTGGGTAATGCCAATGTTTGGATTATCCGCACTATTCTCCTCAGGTTTCATTGAGCCGGCAAACCAGTCGCCCTGTGGAAACATAAATATGCTTTTTCTTTCAAGCCAGCCGCCGAATGCCTGTACCTGGTAATCCATGCTGAGGGCATCTTTAGGCCAGACTCCAGCATCATTCATTTTTACAAAAACTTCGATGGCATTTTTAAATATTGGCTGCTGCCAGGTAATCTTCCCTGCAAAAGCTTCCTCAACCATATCTGGTGTTTCACCTGGCTGCTGCTGGTGAACAAAATTAAAGAATGGATTAAAATAGCACCATGATTCTACAAATCCTGCCAATGCAACTTCATACCCTTTTTCCTTGGCAGGCGCAACCATAGCTGCAAAATCCTCAGGAGTAAACGCGTCAGTTATTGCAGGGATTTCCCAACCGATTTCCTTTAGCATGTCTTTGTGGTACCAGACACATTCTGTTAAAGCATCCTGGGGAATTACTACTATCTCGCCTTTATCATATATGCCCTTATAATTGTACGCATTGCCCATCCATCCTTTCCACTCAGCATCTCTGTCCGCTGTCAGGCTTCTCAGTGCCCCGGCTGCC
>CAYNMO010000211.1:0-4521 GCA_964398155.1 uncultured Actinomycetota bacterium
ATAGGTTCAGCCACATGCGTAATAAGGATAGATGCTATTAAGCATGCTAAATTTAAAATAGTTAAACTTCTTAACCCTGATGGATCTTGGGCCGGCAGCTACTCTCTTGTTGAGGACGCAATAGGAATAGGCCCAGGTGAAAAAGTATTAATTGCAGAGGATGAGGTTTCGATTGCTAAAATTTATGATGGAAAAGAAGACATTCCAATAAGATACTGCATAGTAGCCAAAGTTGATTCTATAAATATAAATATATAAATATTCATTAAAGAATAAAAATAATTCTTTTTTTATGGAAATAGGGATAATAGTTGGGAATGTTACTAGTGTGGCAAAAATTTCAGAGTTGAAGCCCGTCAAGCTCTTTTTAGTTCAGCTTCTGGGAAAAGAATTTATGCCAAAAAATGCATTCATAATTGCAATAGATTGTATTGGGGTTGGGTTTGGTGACTATGTAATCATTACACAAGGTGGAAGCTCAAGATTTACTAAAATTTCAAAACCAGTGCATTCAGATGCTTCAATAATTGCAAGAATTGATAATTTTAACAATAAGGATTGATTTTTTTAAAAGAGACAATTAAGAAAATATATATTTGAAAAAATTTTTAAAGAGGCTTTTTTATTTATGACGATAGGTAAAATCATTAAAGAAATAGTATGCACTATCAAAGACCCAATGTTGAATTCTACTAAAATTTTTATTGTCAGTCTACTAAATCTAGATTTATCAGAAAAAGAAAACCATATAATAGCTATTGACAACAAGCTTTGTCTGGGAATCGGAGATATTGTGTTATTAGTAAGTGGAAGTGGAGCAAGAAAAGTAGACGGCAATGCTGATATGCCTGTTGACTGTGCAATAACTGCAAAGGTTGAATGTTTCAATTTAGACAAAAAATATATTTAATTTATATGAATATTGCAAGAGTAATCGGTAAAACATTTTCTAAATTTATGCATCCATCCTTAAAAGGCATAGGGATAAAGATACTACAACCAATAGATCCAGTAAATAAAGAACCTTTAGGAAAACCATTCTTTGCAGCAGATTCATTGGGCGTTGCCCTTAACGAAATTGTAGCATATGAAGAAAGTTTTCAGGCTACTTGGACTTTCAACAATCATATGATACCTGTAGATAAAAGTGTAACAGCAATTATTGATTCGCTGGATATTCAAAGTTAGGAAATAACGTAACATGATATTAGGTCGAGTTATAGGAAATGTAATAACTGTAATAAAGGACAGATCGTATGTTGGGTTTAAACTAATGATTGTTCAAGAATTGAATATTGATGGAACAATTACAGATAATTTTTTTATTTCTGCAGATTTAGTAGGTATAGGGATTGACGAAATAGTGCTCGTGACAAATGGGACTTCTTCACGAGCAACTGAAATAACCTATGAGAAACCAATTGATTCTGTAATTATAGCAATAATAGACAAATTAATTTTTATAGATAAAGAGATTGACTTGATATAAGTAAAATGATATTTAAATATTTATTTAGAAGTATAGTGATATTGTAAAACATAACCAAATATTTGATAAACTTCATACAATAATGCCCTGGGCAAAAAAAATAATTTAATTTTTCTTAAATAAACCAGGCAAATGCATAAAGATAAAGTCTATCTCATCCCCGTTAGAAGTAGCGTCTAATATTATTTCCCCTAAAACCTCATGGGTGTCTAGAATTAAATTATTTCTTGACGGTTTTTCACTTTTACATTGGGGACATATTTGTTTTAATATGTCTGTAGTTTTTTATGGGTGACCAGAATTTAAAAACCATATATTAGTAATTATAAAATTAATAAACAAAAGAAAGGGGCACTTTCTTGCTTAAGCTATTATTTCTCGAAACGCGCCCGCAGTATTTACTGCTCTCAGCAATTCTTGCATTCCTGGGAACCAGCATAGCATGGTATCACCAGGGGACTGTTAATCCATGGCATGCAGTACTTGCAGGACTTGGCCTTGTCCTTACCCACATAAGTGTAAATACCCTGAATGATTACTTTGACTACAAAAGCGGCATAGATTTAAAAACAGAAGTAACACCATTCAGCGGCGGCAGCGGTATATTGAAAGCCGGCCTTTTAAAACCGAAGCATGTTTTATGGACAGGTATAATTTCTCTTTTAATGGCGCTTCCCATTGGAATTTATTTTACAGTAATCAAAGGTTTGCTGCTCTTGCCGGTTCTTGCAGTCGCAGTGCTTTGCGTGGTGCTTTACTCACCTGTAATACTTAAACACAGATGGCCCGAATGGTCCGCAGGGCTGGGCCTTGGCATGCTTCCGGTTATCGGGTCTTATTTTGTTCAGACAGGCGCTTATTCAATTAAATTATTTCTTGGCGCTGTTCCTTCCCTTATACTTGTGCATAATCTTCTTCTTTTAAATGAATTTCCTGATATGGAAGCAGACAGGTCAGGGGGCCGGAGAACCCTGCCGATAACCATGGGGGCCAAAAATGCGGGAATTGTTTATACAGTAATGGCAATTGCAGTTTATATCTGGATAATAGCCAGTGCCGCAGCCGGCATTGCGCCAGCCTGGACGCTGATTTCTCTTGCAACAATACCTTTTTCTGTAATGGCGGTAAAGGGTTTATTTAATATAAAAAAACAGGGGTCAATAATTGCTGCGATGAAAAATAATGTTATAGTTGTGCTTATTACACAATTGCTGCTTGCAACAGGTTATCTTCTGGCAGCTGTTTTATAAATTAAAAATGTTTTAAATTATGGAAAATAAGAAAAATATAACAGGAGATTTTCTTTCACCGATGTTTGACGGGATAATAAGGCATTACGATTTGATAAATCATGTTTTTACATTCGGCATGGACAGCAGATGGAGGAAAAACCTTGTTCGTAGATGCCTGGATCTTAAGCCCGGCAAATTTTTGGATCTTGGATGCGGAACTGGCGACCTTGCTGTAAAGATGGCAATACTGTCCGGTAATGATTCAGAGATAACGGCATGTGATTTCAGCAGGGAAATGCTAGGAACTGCTATAAAAAAAGCTGGAAAATCCGGTGTGAAAGAAAAAATATCATTCGTATATGCTGACGCATCAGAAATGCCTTTTGATGATAATTATTTTGACTGCATCGGAATTTCTTTTGCTTTCAGGAATATGATTTACAGAAATCCTTCAGCGCATAGGCACCTTTCTGAAATACACAGGGTGTTAAAACCGGGGGGAAGCTGCATTATTGCTGAATCCGGCCAGCCTCGAGGGAAATTAATGCGTAAACTGCAACATTTTTATATAAGGACATTTGTATACATCGCAGGTTCAATTATCTCAGGAAACAGGCAGGCATATAAATACCTTAGCCAGTCAGCAGTAAACTTTTACTTCCCCGAAAAAATCAGGGATTTATTCATGAAAACCGGGTTTAAACAATTCAATTATTACCAGTTTCTTTTTGGCGCTGCAGGTATTTACCACGTTATTAAATAAATAAAAACTCTTCAACTCTTTTTTTATTAAGCATTAAGAAGTCATATATGGCTAATTACAATGTAGTTAATAATCCAATGGGCGGTCATGAGACAATAACTTTCTTCATATTTTGTGGTTTGTTGAGTTCAATCAAGGCAATCTCCCTTATCCATTTTGTTTTTTTAGAATTATAACACTGATAAGAAAATTAACTTCAAATTAAGCCCTTAAATGCCCCCAGAAGCCTTTAAAAGTGGCAAGGCATACATTTCTATATCTCAAATTAAAGAAGGCTTATTACCTTTTCTTTTTCCCAAAAATAGATATTTTAGAATTTAATTTAAATGACTTCTGATTTTACAAATAAAAAATTAATTTAAATTATAATATTTTAAAATACTTTCACCTCTAAATTTAAAAAATGTGTTTATAACGGCTTCATATTTTTCGCAAACCGGGCTTCTTCCTTCTGATACTAAAAGTGATGAATATATACAGCCTCCACCGCAAATAAGGGAAAATTTACAATCTCTGCAGTCAGGGATACTAAAAATATTCTTTGTTCTCCAAATATTTCTTTCAGAATTAAAAAACAAAAACTCCGGGTAAAATTGCCCGATAGCATGTTGTTTTATGCCTATTGATTCCGGACAGGTATAAATTAATCCATCAGGACAAAAGATTAAAAGTTCTAACAGATTTGTTTCACAATTGATAAACCTGGGCAGTACGTTTTTGCTTCCATTAAGTATGCTTACTATGTTTCTTAATTGTTTGAATGCTAAAAAACCAAATTGTTTTTCTAACTGCGGATATTTTTGATATTGTTTCAATAATACTTCCAGTATATTTTCAGGAAAGAAAGAGGACTCACCTTTGGAATGGTCCCGGACAAGCGCAAGTTTTATATCAAAGTTTTTATAATTCAGCCACCCCTTATTTTCTATATATTTATATAAATCCGGAACAAAATGTACGTTTTTATTATCGATATTTATTCTTACGTTTGTATTAATACCATCCTTTAAAAGCTGGGATATATTGTTAATAATTAA
>CAYNMO010000212.1:0-4465 GCA_964398155.1 uncultured Actinomycetota bacterium
TGTACCCAAAAGACCAGGAGATGCAAGGTCTTTTGGGTACACTTAAAACAATGAAGGAGAAAAAAATTTCTGATTATATCATTGAAATGAAAAGTATTACGAAGAGATTTCCTGGCGTTAAGGCATTGGATAATGTAACTTTCAGTGTTATTCGAGGTTCAGTTCACGGCTTGGTTGGAGAAAATGGTGCCGGAAAATCAACTCTTATGAAAATACTCAATGGAGTGGAATTTGCTGACGAAGGGGAGATTTTGGTAAATGGCCAGCCTTGCAGGCTTAAAGACACAAAAGAGGCGCAGGCAAAAGGTATAGGGTTTATATTTCAGGAGTTTAACCTTATAAATACTCTTACTGCAGCTGAAAATATTTATTTGAACAGGTTGAAAGTAAAAAGAGGCAGAATTGTCTGGAGAGAAATCAACCAGGACGCACAGGCCTTGATTAATGAACTGGGTTTTAACTTTAGTGTTACAGAAAAAATAAAAGATCTGAGTGCGGCACAAAAGCAGCTTGTTGAAATAGCAAAGGCACTATCATTTGACGCAAAGATAATTGTTATGGATGAGCCCACCTCATCCCTTGCAGCAAATGAAATAGAAAAACTATTTGAAATCATTTCAAAACTTAAAAATAACGGAATCACTATTATTTATATATCCCATAAGCTGGAAGAAATTGCCAGCATTTGCGAAACGGTTACAGTACTTCGCGATGGACAGATTATTGATACACAACCGGTAAAAAATATATCCAGAAACAGAATAATTGAACTGATGGTGGGACGAAGTGTTGATATGGAGTTCCCGAAGCGCAATGTGGTTCCTGGTGAAGTTGTGCTGGATGTTCAAAATTTAACCAGAAAAGGCTTAGTAAAAGGGGTTTCGTTTAATCTCAGAAAGGGCGAAGTTCTGGGATTTGCAGGCTTGGTAGGTTCAGGCAGGACTGAGCTGGCAGAAGCATTGTTTGGAGCAGAAAAACATGATGAAGGTACCATAATGGTAAAGGGTAAAAAGGTGGCAATTCATTCCACTTATGACGGTAAAAGCAATTCCATAGGGCTTCTGACAGAAGACAGAAAAGAATCTGGCCTTGTGCTTGATTATAATATAGCCCGAAATATCACTATTACAAACCTGCCTAAAGTATCCAAAAACGGTATCTTGATAAACAGGTTGGAAAAGCAATATGCACAACAGTTTACAGATGATCTTGGCATAAGAACGCCATCTATAAATCAGCTTACGATAAATCTTTCAGGAGGGAACCAGCAGAAAGTGGTCCTTGCAAAATGGTTATTTTCAAATGTTGATATTCTTATACTGGATGAACCTACAAGAGGGATTGATGTCGGTGCAAAATATGAGATCTATTTACTGATAAACAAGCTGGTTGAGCAGGGTAAATCCATAATAATGATTTCTTCTGAGCTGCCTGAAGTTTTAGGTATGTGTGACAGGGTCATTGTTTTAAATGCAGGCGTAAAAAAAGGGGAGCTATTAAAAGAAGAGCTATCGGCCGAAGCAGTGATGCATATGGTAATGAGTACAGACAGGAGAAGTGATGGAAACGCTTAAAAAGAGGGTAAATATCAGCTCTACTTTAAAGAATTATGGTTTGATGATTGGCCTGGTAGTAATAATAATAATAGTATCAATAATTGAGCCGGCTTTCTTTACTGTTAATAACTTTCTGAATATACTGCGCCAGTCATCCGCCATAGGACTATGTGCGCTGGGTATGACTTATGTGATGATTGCCGGAGGCATGGATCTTTCAATAGGGTCAACAGTTTCCCTGACAGGCGTTATTGCTATTATGATAATGAACTCGATTGGTTTAGCTGGAAATGTTGATGCAGCTGCAGTTTTAGCGATTGTTGTAGCCATTGTGGCAGGTGCAGCCGTAGGACTGGTCAATGGTACAATACTTGCTGCAATCAATGGAAGATTAGGGGAATCTTTTATAATAACTTATTCAATGTCAATTGTAATCGGTGCGCTTGCTTTGCTTGTCAGCGGGGGACAGTTCATTTTCGGAAGATTTACTGAAGACAGATTGTATACAAAAATGGGAACAGGCTTGGGGCCCATTATAATTTTTATAATAATTGCGGCACTGTTGCAGCTTTTACTGGCAAATACAAATTTTGGTAGGCAGTCATATTTTTTTGGTGCAAGCATGGATGTGGCAAAAATGGCCGGGATAAAGATAAAGCAAGTCCGTATTATAAATTTTATGGTCTGCGGAATGTGTGCAGGCCTTGCAGGAATAATCGTAACATCGAGAGTCTATTCAGCATCACCTCTTCAGGGCAGCGGATATGAGCTTGATGCAATAGCGGCAGTTGTAATCGGAGGCACAAGCTTGATGGGGGGTTCTGGAAATATATTAAAGACCATAGTTGGAGTACTTGTATTAGGCATACTTGCCAATGCTTTAAATGTCGTTGGGGTAAATGCATATGCCCAGCTTATAGTCCGTGGAGCCATAATCATAACCGCTGTCGCGCTTGATGGACTAAAGAGAAGCGCTGGAGTAAAGGGGTTGGTAGCGTGAATCAGCAAATAACTGTAAAGAAGAAATCTTTCAATATAAAAAAGTTTGTGTTGGAGCAGCCGGTTTTTATAATATTTCTTTTATTTGCCATTGTCATTGGAATCCTGAAACCCAACTTTCTGGCACTCTCAAATGTAAAAAACCTTTTTCTGGATATATCTGTATATGGTGTAGTTGCCTGTACAATGACCATAGCTATTATTTGTGGGGAATTTGACTTAAGCGCAGCTTCGACATTTATATGGTCACAGATATTGTTTTGTACATTGCTGAATCGTTGGGGTTCAACAGTTTGGGGCATCATAGCTTCTTTTGCCGTAACCCTGGCTTCCGGAATAATAATTGGAAGTATAAACGGTCTTATAGTTACAAGATTAAAGGTAAACTCTTTTATAACCACAATGGGTATGATGGTAATGGTAAGAGGCCTTGCGCTGGTCTTTACTGATGGCAATATGGTAAGCACAACAAACCAGTTTATCGCAAAAATGGGAACAGGCACACTGCTTGGAATACCATATCTGATATATATTTATGTAGCCTTTGTGGCCATAGCTTTTTATGTAATGACTTATACAAGATTCGGAAGAAATATTTATGCAACTGGTGGAAATGTAAACGTAGCAAAACTTTCAGGTATCAATCCTTTATTTCATAAATACATGGTTTTTGTAATCGTTGGGTTTGCAGCAGCTCTTGCCGGCATAATGCTGGTCTCTCAGGTGCGGGCCGGTTCTGTCCAGTATGGGGTGGACCTTTCACTGACTGCGGTTGCCGCAACTGTAATTGGCGGTACTGCATTATCCGGCGGCAATGGAAGTGTTGTAAAAACATTTTTTGGAATGCTGGTGCTTGGAGTATTATACAAAGCACTAATATTTTTAGGGCTGCAAGCTTATTACCAGAATTTAATAAAGGGCCTTGTTCTTGTAGCTGTTGTTGCTGTGGATGCTTATTTAAGCCGAAGCGGAAGTATCAGAAAATGAAAATTGCTGTTGCTTCACTTCAGCAGGAAACAAATACTCTCAGTCCGATTCATACGACATATAAGGATTTTGTATGCGCCTGTGGCGATGATATGCTGCACAAAATAAATGTTGTTGATATATTTAAAGATGCCGGTGCGCAGATAATCCCGACATTATATTGCAATGCTTTGCCTGGCGGTATGGTATTACAAAAAGATTTCCTGCAGTTTGAGAAGGAAATTACTGATGTAATCCGAAAGGAGAGTATCAGTGGTATTGGTGGCATTGACGGTGTCTGGCTGTATCTTCACGGAGCAATGTTTGTAGAGGGCATAGGTTCCGGAGAAAAACACTTGCTCGAAAGCATTCGCCTAATTACCGGTTATAATATCCCGATTGCAGCTGCACTTGATTTCCACGCTAACAATACTAACGAAATCATAAATCTTGCAAACATCATTTGTGGATATAGAACCGCCCCTCATCGGGATATGGTGCAAACTGAGAGGAAAGCTGCAAAGCTACTGATTGAATGCATAAAAAGAAACATTCTGCCAAAACCAAAGATGGCCCGCGCAAATGTAATTGTGCCGGGAGATATTGTACAGACAGATAATGAGCCGCTCAAATCTATTTTTGGGCAGGCTGATATTATAGACGCTTCTCCCGGATTTTTATGCGCAGAGGTGTTTAATGGCCAGCCATGGGTCGATTCAGAATATACCGGGCCATCCGTTATTGTTATTCACGAGAGTGATGGTGAACTTGCTCAGATAGAAGCTGACAGGCTCGCAACAATGTTTTATGACAGAAGGCATGATTTTAAATTTGAGATTGACGCAGTTGATGCTGCCAGAGCACTGGAAATTGCAGAGAATTCCTGCCAGACACAGGTATACATATCTGACAGCGGGGACAATACTACCGCAGGAGCAGCAGGG
>CAYNMO010000213.1:0-4459 GCA_964398155.1 uncultured Actinomycetota bacterium
AATTCAACAGATTCTATACTGTGAACTACTCCGGGGATAAGCCTTAAAATACCGTCTGTAATAACCATGGCAGGCAATTCTCCTCCGGTTAGTATATAATCCCCTATTGAAATCTCCATATCTGCCAGTAAATCACTGACCCTTTCATCCACTCCCTCATATCTTCCGCAAAGAAATATGATGTTTTCAAGCCCCAAAAAATATTTGAGCTTTTCCTGACTAAGTTTTTCACCTCTTGGAGTTAATAATACAACTTTTTGCGTTTCACTTTTTAAAATATTATTTTTTTCTTTGATGAATTTAACGCAGTCATAGAAAGGCTGAGGCGTCATTACCATTCCAAATCCCCCGCCATATGGCTTGTCATCTACCTTCCTGTGCTTGTCATTTGTAAAATCCCTGAGATTATAGATGTTTAAACTTGCCAGGTCTTTTAAAAAAGCTTCCCTGATAACTCCATAATTTTTAAATTCCGAAAAAAGCTCCGGAAAAATAGTTACAATATCAATAATCATTTTAAGGCTGGATTTATTAATTATTAAATAAGTTTTTAAAAAAACAGACAGCCAGGCGTCTGCTGTCTTTAAATATACTCAGGGTTTTTTTTGAGAAAGATTTTTTTACCGGCAGTATCTATATAGTCTATATAATCATCAACAAGAGGAACAAAGAACTCCTTTTCTCTTATCCCGGCTATTTCAATACTGTTTGCATCTGTTTTAATTAATATATTGTCATTTGCCAGGTTCTGGACTACATCTATAACTTTCCCAATATAATTCGCAGAATCATTATAAACACTGCACTCAATCAGGTCATCTATCCAGTATTCTTCCTGACCCAGGGATGGTGAGTAATCATCCTCTCTCAATAAATTAATACCTTTTATTTTTTCTGCAGAGTTTCTGTCTTCAATACCAGCAAATTTTACAATTGCACCATTTTTAATGCGCAAATCCAAATTTCTTATATTCTCTACTTCAAAGAAATTTTGTTTTTTCTCATCTGTAAAAAAAATTGTACCAATTAAAACAGAATCGGGATAATCGGTAACAAAATTCAATATTACTTCCCCATGGATGCCATGAGGTTTACCGATTATCCCAACAAGTCTAAGATCTATTTTTTTTTCAAGCATTAATCCAATTATTTATATGTAAATAAATATCTTTTTTTAGTCAATTATCTTAACTATGGAAGATTTCCCTCTTTTGGCAGAAGCAGCTCTCATTATAACTCTTAACGCATTAGCCGTTCTTCCTTTTTTACCAATAACTTTTCCTAAATCATTCTCAGCAACTTTTAATTTAAACACAACAGTTTTTTCACCTTCGGGTTCTTCGGTAATTTCAACATCGTCCGGATTATCTACCAGTTCTTTAACCATGTAATCTAGCAACTCTTTCACCATTTACCTCCAGTTGTTTGCTTACTTTGTGACTTCACTATTTAAATTAACTATTTCAAATATTTTTTTTACGGTTCCTGTAGGAATAGCTCCTTTGCTTAACCATTCTGCTGCTTTTTCTTTATCAAGTTCTATTGTTGAAGGTTCAGTCCTTGGATTATAAGTACCTATGTTTTCAATAAATCTTCCGTCTCTTGGAAATCTGCTGTCAGCTACAACAATCCTGTAGAAAGGCTGCTTTTTGGCACCTTTTCTTGTCAATCTAATTTTTACGCTCAAAATAAATCCTCCTGTGTGCAAAACACTACAAATAATAACATTATTTAAAATTATATATATTTATTTGAAACTTGCAAAATATTTTTTTATAGATGTTTTAATACTGTGCAAATGTTTAAGAATAAGATACTACCAATAATGAAAATTTTTAGAAAGGAAATTTAATATTTTTTTTATTAAATCCTCCTGAAAATTGTTTTAACATACTTCTCGTTTTTTCAAATTGCTTCAATAGTCTGTTCACATCATTTACTGTTGTTCCGCTGCCAGCGGCAATCCTTTTTTTTCTGCTTCCATCTATCAGATCAGGGCTTCTTCGCTCTTCTATCGTCATGGAATTAATCATTGCTTCAATTTTGTCGAGCTGCCTGTCATCAAGGTTTACATCTTTTAATGCCTTGTTTTTACCCATACCGGGAAGCATTGAAAATATTTTTTCAAGGGAGCCCAGTTTTTTAACACTCTTTAGCTGCTCAATAAAATCTTCAAAATTAAGCTCGCTATTATATATTTTTTGTTCAATTTCTCTGGCTTTTTTTTCATCAATGAGTTTTTCGGTTTTCTCAATAAGGGTAAGCATATCTCCCATGCCAAGTATTCTTGATGCCATTCTGTCTGGATAAAAAATATCAAAATCATCAATATTTTCACCTGTTGAAATAAATCTGATAGGTTTTTTTACCACATGGTTTATAGAAAGTGCGGCTCCTCCACGGGAATCACTGTCAAGCTTGGTTAATATAATGCCATCGTATTCAAGCCTGCTGTTAAATTCGCTTGCCACATTTACCGCCTCCTGGCCAGACATTGAATCAACTACAAGATATATCTGGTGGGGCCTGGTTTTTTTTCTTATTTCTACGACTTCATTCATCATCGCAGAATCTATCTGCAGCCTTCCGGCAGTATCAATTATTACAACATCATTTGCGTTTTTCCTTAGAGCATTAATACCGTTTACAGAAATTGAAACGGGATCTTTGCTGTCGTCTTCATGATAAACTTCACAGCCTGTTTTTTTAGAATAATCAATTAACTGAAGAATGGCAGCAGGCCTGTAAATATCGGCGGCAATTAATGAAACCTTTTTTGAATATTTTGATTTTATAAGGTTTGCCAGCTTCACAGAGGCAGTTGTTTTACCGGAACCTTGAAGACCGACAATCATGATAACGGTAGGAATTCCCTGAGAAAAATTTAAATTACCCGGAGCCACGCCTAATATGGCTGACAATTCTTCATTTACTATTTTAATTACCTGTTG
Organism: uncultured Actinomycetota bacterium; assembly: GCA_964398155.1. Classification (GTDB taxonomy): domain Bacteria; phylum Actinomycetota; class Humimicrobiia; order Humimicrobiales; family Humimicrobiaceae; genus JAMDDL01. The sequence goes on from CAYNMO010000213.1 coordinate 2,952, forward strand.
AAATGGAGAAAGACTTTCAAGAATGTTTTCGCCAAGTGCTTTCTTTTTTATGTTTTCCAGAAATTCTTTTACAACCAGATAGTTTACGTCAGCCTCCAGCAATGCAAGCCTGATTTCCCTTAAAGAGTCATCAAGGTCTTTTGGGCTTAAACTGCCTTTGTTTTTTATTTTAAAAAACAAATCTTCAAATTTTGAAGTTAAAAATTCAAACATTATTATTTGTCTGCCTTAAGTTTGATATTTTACCTGATAGTTGCCCTGCTGATTATGCCAGGTAAAAATTAAATTTTAATAAATTTATTCAATAAGCATGTCTGTAAATTTTTCTGGATTAAAATAGCTTATATCGTCTATTTTCTCGCCAAAAGTTATAAATTTGACGGGTATTCCCAAATCATTTTTTATCGTTAAAACAATACCTCCTTTTGAGGTACTGTCGGCTTTTGTCAGAATTATTCCGGTTAAATCCAGTGCTTTATGAAATATTTCAGCCTGAGACCTGGCATTCTGCCCTATGTTTGAATCTATTGCCAGCAGGGACTCGTCCGGATCACTTCCTGTTTTTTTATTTATAATCCTTTTTATTTTTTTTAACTCATCCATCAGATTTGAAGATGTCTGCATTCTTCCGGCGGTATCTATTATTACGATATCTGTTTTTTTTGCAACTGCACTGTCGATAGTATCAAAAACCACCGCACCAGGATCAGAATTTCTTTGATGATGAATAACTTCAATCCCAAATTTTTCTCCGAAAAACTGGATCTGCTCTATTGCTGCAGCTCTGAATGTATCCGCAGCTGCGATCATGACACTTTTACCTTCTTTTTTAAAAAGCCAGGCCATTTTAGCAATACTGCTTGTTTTGCCAACACCATTTACACCGGCAACCAGTATTATGAACGGCTGCTTTTTATCAGTGCATATTTCCCACTGACTGCCTTCCGATAGTATCTCTCTTAGCTTATCCTTTAATAAATTCTTTATTGCCTCGAAATCATTAATGTCATTTTTAAAACTGTCTTCCTTTATTTCTTTTAAAATTTTTGCTGTTGTCTCTACGCTTACATTATTAAGAATAAGCTCTTCCTCAAGATTTTCCCAAAACTCTGCATTGTTTCCCTTAAATTTATTCCATAAATACTTTAAATTTTTAACCAGCCTGAACATAATTTTCCTTTATTTTTTCTGAAACAATTTTTGTAACTCCAGTTGACTGCATTGTAAACCCATATATAATATCGGCTGCTTCCATTGACTTTTTCTGATGCGTAATCATAATAATCTGTCTGCCGGTGGAAAATATTTTCGTAAGTGTTAGAAATCTTTGAAGATTTGCATCATCCAGCGCAGCATCTATTTCATCGAATATGTAAAAAGGAGACGAATTAACAGCAAAAATAGAAAACAGATAGGCAACAGAAACCAATGCCTTTTCTCCGCCAGACAGCAGGGGAAGCGATACACTTTTATTATTTCCTATGTCTGCCCGGATATCAATTCCAAAA
>CAYNMO010000214.1:0-4437 GCA_964398155.1 uncultured Actinomycetota bacterium
CATCATCAAGCTTTGTTATTCCTGATAAGATTTTTCAAACTCACTCTGCAGCTCTCGCATCTCAATCCAGGTTTTTTCAGGGACCATGCTGTTAATGAGATATGCGGCTTTATTGATTATCTTTGCATCTTCTGGATTTAATTCATAATCAGGTGGTATTTCATAGGTTTTGCCGTCTGCACCGATTTTGATTCTGGTGGAGCTTCCGCCAATAGAGGGTGGAGCCTCATCCCATTTATCCCTGAAAAAATTATTTTCTTTTAGAAAGACATACAAACTATCCATGCTTTCAATACTGGTGTCAAAATCAATAATCACGGGCTCCTGGTCCTGTGATAAATTTTTATCATTACGGTATGCAAAAATTCCTTTTAAACCGGGTCCGCAGGAAATACTGTAAGAATAATAGTATGGCGGCGGAAGGGCGCCGGTGCTCCATGTCAATTGTACGCTGAAATCCCGGGGAGCATTAGTATAAATTACTTCAGCATTATCATCGTCTGCGATTGTTTCATAATCATCCTTGTTGCTGGTATTATCTGAAGCTGTTTCCCCTTTTCCATCACCAATACCGGAAGCGATGCAGCCTGGCAGCGCCATTGCCGATAAAATAAGAATGAAAGAAAGCGCAGCTGCAATAAATGATAATAAATCCTTAAAGTTTTTTATTTTCATAACTTTTCTGTTTTCTTTACAATTGCTTCATCCATGATTTTAAAAGAGTTCTTCTTTATTTTTTATATCACCTGAATTTCATTATTACATTGACTTCCAATGCTAAATATTATTATAAATCAAGTATTTTTTAAAAGTAAATTTTAAAGTCTGTTAAAAAACCAGGCAATTAATTATAATTCCACGATTATACTATTACTGTTTGGAAATATTTTTTTTAAAAACAAATAGCAGGGGAATAATTGTAATGGAAGGTAAAGACAAATTGGTTATTGTCTGGACAAGCGATGACAGGGATTTGGCACTAAAGATGGTCTTTATGTATACATTAAATGCAAGAACACATAATTGGTGGGAAGATATAACTTTTATAGTTTGGGGACCATCGGCTAATCTGATAAGCCATGATTATGAACTTCAGGAATATTTGCAGAGAATAAAGGAACAGGGAATCAGGCTTGAAGCTTGTATAACTTGTGCAAATATGTATGGAGTTGCACAAGATTTATTAAATATGGGAATAGATGTAAAAGCAATGGGTCCTGTCCTGACACAATACATTAAAGAGGGAAGAAATATTTTAACTTTTTAATGGGTATTGCAGGGTATTTTTTTGGAATATGCTTATCAAGGTAGTTGATGCCGTAAAATCGTTATATACTGTTTCAGGATTAAATATTTTAAAATCTGGCTTCAGCCAAGTAAAGCCAGGACCAACATATTTTTTATTTTCCTGTAGATTATAAGGTATTAACAGCCTATTGCACTTTTATTTCCCCCAGCCACTTGACCCAGCAGTTTCCGGCTTCACCTTTGGCTACAATACGCAAAGGGAACCCATGTTCAGGAATAAATTCTTTATCATTAAACTGGTAAGCAACCAGGAAACCTTCCTGCTGGATTTTACTCAGAACAATTCCACTGCTATAACTGTTATCTGCTGCGGAAAATACCAATGCATTTGCTTCCCCTTCTTTTATGCCAGCCAATTTCATTAAATATTTTATTTCAACCCCTGTCCAGTAGCCTTCATCGGTAAAAAAACCCGGGCAATCCAGGATTGAAAAAATCCTCACTTTGGGCATGGCTTTAATATCCTCAAAAGAAAAATCCATTTCTTTCTCTACCAGCCCGCTAACTTTAAGGCGATAATTTTTAATATCTATTTCTATAGGTTTACCAGTGACATGCAGACCATCTACTAATTTATAGGAAGTAGAAGCGAAACCGCCAAAAATCTCAGAACTTTCTGTTTCGTTTGACATCATATTTTCATTACCGGTTATTTCACTGGTAACTTCTTCCTCAGTTTTAACGGTCCCTGGATTTGGCTGCTCAGTGGAAATGCCTAAATCAGCTTTGTTCATGTTGCTTTCCATCTCAGGATTATCATAACAGCCTGGTAAAATAATCAGGGAAAGCATCATCGCTACAATTATGTTTACCAAAACAAAAAGATTTAAATATGGAGATTTTATAATTTTAAACACCTCATTCTATAATTCTTCATTTATACCTCTTGTTTAAAATCATTTCAAGCCGGGTTAAAAATAAATCTTTCAATTGCATGTGCGACACCATCTTCTTCACAATGGGTGCTGATAAAATCTGCAGCAGCTTTAACCACATCAGGGGAATTTTCCATTGCAACGCCTGTCCCTGAAAAGTTAATTATACCAAGGTCAACTTCTGTATCACCTATTGCCATAACCTCTGCCTTTTCCAATCCCGCCAGCTCCATTACTTTTTTCAGGCCTGTAAGCTTGCCAGCTGAATGATCAATAATGTTGATGAACATCTTTCCTGCTCTGCGGAATTTCAGGTATTTTTCAAATTTTCCAGTAATGCAAGCGTCCCTTGGATCATCATCATTTAAAAACAGGGTTACCTGTAGGGTGTTTTGGATAATTTCATCTACTGTCATATCAGGAACATAATTATAAAGAGCCTCGTTTTCTATGACATATTTTAAACCCAAGTACTTGGATTCAAATGCAATTAGGGTGTCGCATGTCTGCCCAATAAACGGTATTTCAAGCTCTCTGCATGTCAGGTAGACATCTCTTACGATTTTCTCAGGCATTTTTTTCAAATAGCAGAGCTCCAGGTTTTCGTTTATAAGCGAAGCCCCACTCGATGCTGAATGGTACCCTTTAAGCCCCAGTTCTTTTACTATTTCTATTACTGATCCGGCGCACCGTCCTGTATGTATGCTTACCAAAATCCCCATATCAATACACTTATTAAGAGCTTCACGGTTTCTCCTGCTTATTATCTGCTTGGAAGTTATAAGTGTCCCGTCAAGGTCCAGGGCTATTAATTTAATCATTATTATCAGGTCCTTTAAACTAAAAATGAAATTTAGTTCCAATATTCTTGTCAAGTGAAAAATACATTTTAGCAGAACGTATCCAGATTTAAACTATAAAAACATCATTTAGTAAAAATATTGTCAAAAAAGGGGAAGCGGTTAAGTTTTTACAAGCTATCTGAAGGTGCCCCCGAATGCCTCCTCTTTCAGGTGAAAACAGTAAGACAATCTGAAATATTGCAGTGACAATATCACTGAATAACAGCAAATCTGAAATATTGCAGTTGAGGCTAAAACAACCTGGTTTTAAAATCAGGATTATTAAATAAAAAGTATGAAGTGAAGATTCATGTTTTTTATGCTAATATCATTTTATAATTAAAACTAGTTTTTTTACTATTAGTGCTAAAAAGGAGGAAATATATGCCAGTAAGAAAAGCAAATGCTGTTTGGGAAGGAAATCTTTTTAAGGGAAAAGGAACTGTCGAAGTAGAAAGTGGCTTGTTTAAGGGTTCATATTCTTTTCGGACAAGGTTTGAAAATGAGAAAGGAACAAATCCTGAAGAATTGCTCGGTGCGGCACATGCTGCCTGTTATTCCATGGCATTTTCTGCCATGCTGGAAGAGAAGGGTTATAAGCCGGTTAGAATCTCAACAGAAGCAAATATCAGTATTGAAAAAGTTGGTGATGGTTTTTCTATTACAAAAATTCTCTTAGTCACTCGAGGTGAAGTTCCTGATATAGATAAAGAAACTTTTTCAAAAATTGCAAATGAAGCAAAAGTGGGTTGCCCGGTATCCAGGGCTTTGGCAGCCACTAATATAGAATTGGAATCAATCCTTTTATAATTACAAAGAACATTCAATAAATTTTTAAAAATTCTCAATTTAAATGGGGAAATGGTGGTTTCAAAGGGATTTAAAATGAGATCTAATAAATAATCATCTGCATAGGAAGGAAACAAAGGAGATAATCCTCCTGCTTTTTAAGAAAACTTAAAATGTTCTATTTACAGATCAATCTCTACGGGCCGTTGCTAAATGAATACTTTATTACTTCTTTTTTAAATACATCAACGCATGTTCTGCATAGAATATATTCGGAATTTTCCATTTTCCTTTTGAGCACTCGACAATAATTATCTTCGGGAAGACTTTTAAGGGGACGCTCCTCTTTAAGAGAATCGTCCCCTTACGTTTTTTACAAATAGCTAAAACTGTGCTGAAAAGAGAGCCGTCCTCTTTTACTGTAAAAGCTTTTTTTAAAACTTTAAAGCACCTTTATTTTTTCATTCTGGCCAGGACGTGTTCTTCGATTTCTTTCATCGAGCCTGAAAATTCCTTGCTTGTGTAAACAAATGACGGGTGGTTTATAAAATCATCTATCTTTATTCCATCTTCATCATAACCTGCTGCAAAATACGGAATCTTTAGAAGCTTGTCCATTATTT
>CAYNMO010000215.1:0-4375 GCA_964398155.1 uncultured Actinomycetota bacterium
CTCAGCTAATTTCAACTAAAGAAAACGTATTTGTTAAGTTAAAGGATATGGCTAAAATGATTACTATAAAAAACAAATCAGTTATTTCCTTTTTTTACTTTTGGAATAGTTTCTGTTGAAAAATTAGGTAGAATGGACTAATAGGTAAAATTTTAAGCTTAGCCGAAATTAAGGAATTGGTAAAAACTGAGTTATTCACCAGAAACTAATTAATACTTTTTTAAAAAGTTAAAATATTTCTGCCTTCTTTAATGTACTGAGTCAGGAATGGACCCATTGCTTTTACGTCAACTCCCATATCTAATAAATCCTGCGCAACTCCATACATATTTGCACATGTTATGCAGGCCTCAATCTTAACTCCCTGGTCATTTATATTTTGCAAATATTGCTGAAGTTCATAATCGTGGCTTATTAAATGTGCCGAAGGTCCCCATATAATAAAGGTTATATCCTCCCACCAGCCTTTTAATCTTGAATTTAATGTATACATAAAGACCATTTTTAATGCTACATTTCTGTCATCGCTTGTCCAGACAATTACCAGTTTGTCTTTACCCTCTACCATAATTTCCTCCGACTATTTATTTTAAATTAACATATTTAATAAATAATAATATAATCAAAAAAAATAAAAAAATAATATAAAAATATATATTATGTACTTTAAAAAAATATATATTTTTTTAGAAAATTAAGTCTGGATGCAAATAATAAAAAAAATTTAAGGAGCAACCAATTGGAAGTAATACCTGCAAGAGAATTCAACTTTTTATACATTTATCTTGACCTGGCCTGGCTTGCTATTCTTTCTTTTATCTTTATTTACACAAAAAGATATATAGCTGTACTGGCAGGACTTGCAGGAGCAATAATATATTTTATCGTTGATTATGGTATCTTTTATTTAATTTTAAATACCAGAACAGTTTCCGGCGCGAATCCGGTTATTCTGCTATTATGGCTAAGCTTTAGTTACGGTTTTACAAACTTTGCATGGATATGGCTTTGGCTTGATAAAGACGGCAATGCGCTTGAGTGGTCATTATTAATAATTTCGGGGTGGGCAACAGTTGCTCTTCTAAGCAAAAATTTTGGTTCAAGCTTTGCAATTATTTCAATTCAAAGAGGTACCTCAAGTTATCATGGAGTTATGGCTTTTATACTGCTTGCAGGGTATGCAATTCTTATTATAAATAATATAAAACGAAGCGGAGCAGGGAAGGAGAAGATTAATATTTTATGGATCCTCTCCATAGGAATACTTGTTCAGTTTTCATGGGAGGCAGTCCTTCTTATAAGCGGGATAAGGAATCCAGGCATAATGCCTTTAATTGTAAATTCTCTGCTTGAAACAAATCTGGGGCTTCCGTTTCTGTTTCTTATACATAAAGCGATAAGTACAAGATTTGAAGAAAATTTTATCAGAAAAATTATCTAATAACATTGATTTTGTTTTATCAAAGGGAATAAAAGAAAATGCAGGTAGCCATGGAAAAAAGATCCAGAAGGAAGTCACAAGGGGATCGGTTAAAGATGTATGTGATTGATATAAAAACAAAATGTCTGGATGGGAAATTATTACAGACAGCTTTATGATAACAGATGGCAATGATATTTTTTACAGCAGCATATAAGAACGCCAGTTAGGAAGCATTTATTATGGCAGGTTAAGATAGTAAAGTAATAAATTTTACAATGACTATTCTTGAACTCTCTGAATAATTAAAAATTAAAGTGTTTTATTATTTTCTCAGGAGCCTCTTTTTAAAAGAGGCTCCTGAGTTATTTTAAAATTTATTTTTGCCAGCTTCTCGTCTTTAAGTTTCTTCACATATGAATATTTAAAATTATCAGCTATCTGGAAAGCATTATTTTTGCAAGCTCAATTAGCTGGTCCTCGCTGAAAAAAGGCTTGCTCGTATCGCCGGCATTAAAAAAACTTGAAACCGAAAAAGCCGTATCTCCCTTTAAAAAGAACAGTACATAATTAGACGGCATACCTTTGGGGCCATTAAATGCTTCATCTCCAACTCCGGAAACGGGCTCATTAAAAGAATCTGCCTGCCCTTTCCAGATATTCCAAAAATATTTTGGCTGAATCTGTGCCAGAAGAAACATGGTATCATCAGATTTGGCAAAATTTAAGTCTCCTCCTGCGCCCTTGCCAGGGTTATAAGCTACCAGTTTTATTCCTTTTTCCCCGGAAACTTTTTCTACGTCTGCAATAGTAAGATATTTTTCTTTTTCCTGACTTCCTGCTGCGGCAGCAGAACTCTTTGTAGTCTGGTCTGAATCGGCTGAGTTCTCTGTTGTCGTTGCACCTGACGAGCTCTCAGTAGAATTTTGAGTTGTCTCACTTTTTGCAACAGACTTATCACTTACAGAAGCTGCTGCTGAATTAGATGAGCATGCTGTCATGTATATTGAAATACAAATAATTGCGATAATTAAAATAATTGATTTTATAATTCCTTTTTTCACGTCTCTTCTTTTAAAATTAAAATTATTACTTCATTTTATTTAAAATGTTTCTGAACGGTAATTGATTTAGGCGGGCAAATTCATAAAAATTCTATTTTTAATTTATACAATTTATTTGGCAATATTACAATTTATTCAAAATAATTTATGTAGTCTATCCTAAAGTTATATTTGAAAACTATTGACATTTATATCTTGCAATCATAAGATATACCAATACCTGGGGTATAGGTAACAAATATTAAAATAAAGAGAATAAGCTGAATTAAAATGAATAAAAAAAGATCAAAAAAATTTAAAAGAATAATTTTTCCAGCGATAACTTTTCTGGTAATTGCTGCAGCGCTTTTTGTTTTAACATCCTGTACAGGCAGTTGCTGTGGTGGCTTTGGCGGAAGAGCAGGCAATTCATCCGGTCAGTCAGAAGAGAGCGTAGCTGCTGAGACAGCAACTGAAACGACAGCAGCTGGGACAGAAAGCACATCAGCAAATAAAACAACTTCTGGCGGAACTGAGACTACTGCAGCAGCGCAAACAACAAAACCTCAGGATCAGCAGATTATTGAGGTGACTGCTAACAGCAGAGGATATTCACCAAGGAAAATAGAAGCAAAAGCAGGTGTTCCGACAATTCTTGTTATGAAATCGGATGGAGCATATGGCTGTGAAAGATCATTTAATATCCCAAGCCTTAATGTAAGTGAGATATTGCCGGAAAACGGAGAGACCAGGTTTGATTTGGGAACACAGGATGCAGGAACAAAAATAGTCGGAGTTTGCAGTATGGGAATGTATTCTTTTCAAATAATATTTAATTAGAATAACAAACATAAAGGAAAATAAAATGAAGTATCAGATACAGATAGCAGGGATGCACTGCACAGGATGCAGCAGCCTTATAAAAATGAGTCTTGACGATGAGGGAATGACTAATGTAAAGATAGATGCAGAGACAGGCCGAGCCTCTTTTGAGAGCAGCTTAAGTGATGAAGGCAAAGTCAAAGGGGTTCTCGACAAAGTATTTACTGATTTGCAGGGTTATTCTTATACAAATATTTAAAACAATTTAAATGATATGAACAGGACAGAAAATGAAAATATCTAAATTTTTAACAATATCTTTTATTGTAGTAGCATTCGTTATTGGTATAGGAACAGGGTATCTTGTCGCTCCTGAATATGCAATGACAGGCTATGAAGCAAAGCAAATGGTGGATTTGGGTAAATCTGACAAATATGTGGATCTTCGGTATCTTAACGCAATGATAGCTCATCACGGAGGAGCCATGGCTCTGGCGCAGCAGGCAAAAGAAAAATCTCAAAGGCCTGAAATAGTAAAACTGGCTGATGAAATACTTGACGGAGAACCAAAAGCGATAGCTGAGCTTTACGGTTGGAAAAAAGACTGGTATGGCGACATCAGGAAAGCATCTGTTAAGGCGGTTCCAAATCTTGGAGAATATGATGACAGCTTTGATTTAAGATTTTTAAATGCACTCATAGCTCACCATGAAGAAGGAATAATTATGGCAAAAGAAATAAGGTTAAAATCCACAAGAGCAGAAGTCTTAAACAATGCTCAGGCAGTAATAGAGTTTTTAAACGGTGGATTAATTATGCTAAAAGAATGGCGTACTGAATGGTATATAAAATAAGATATGACGGCCCATGGGAACTGATATTTTGGGCTTTTTAAATAGCAAACTTAAGAGAAATAATTTTTGAAAATATTATGGAAAAATTAACAGTACCTATAAAAGGAATGCATTGCGCAAGTTGTGCATTGGTGATCGAAAAGACTCTGTCTAAAACCGAAGGCATCAAAGAAGCCAGGGTTAACTATGGCACCGAAAAAGTAACTATTGAATACGACAAAGACAAAGTATCACTT
>CAYNMO010000216.1:0-3844 GCA_964398155.1 uncultured Actinomycetota bacterium
GAAACGACAACTTCAGCCGATAATAGTTCTTCCACACAATCTTCAACCGAAACCACCACAGCAAGCATGACCATAAAGGTATATTACGCAAATGCTGATGGAAGTGCTTTAGTTGGAGAAGAAAGAATACTTCAGGGCTCATACAAATATCTTGAGGCTTTTTTTTTTTTTATAAAGCCGCCAATTACTCCGGGACTAATCAGGCTGGTTCCTGTTACTACGAAAATAAATAAAATATCTCTGGCAAATGGAAATGTTGATATTAATTTATCCCAGAGCCTTATTGATGACAGGTTTAAAAGTGATTTTGTAGATGTTTTGCTTGTTCACTCAATTGTTAACACTTTAACTGAATTTAAAGAAGTAAATACTGTTACTTTTTATATTGACGGCAAAAAAGGATCATCACTTGGCCTGGTGGATATAAGTGTGCCTATATTTCGCGATGAAAGCTATAACCAGAAAAATTAAAAATTTTATAATAAATTGATAAATCGTTTTGTGATTTTAAAATAGAAAAGGATAACAGATAATGAAAACAAAAAATTATAAGTTAAATTACACAAAGATAACGTTTTGCATAATTTTACTGGTTGTCCTTGCTTTTTCTTTTTTATTTTTCAATTTAAGGGGCAATACTATAGATGCCGGCCAGATAACTGTTTTTATTGATCCGGGGCATGGCGGAGGAGATACGGGCTGCATTCAGAATGGCTATTATGAGAAGAATGTAAATCTGGGTATAGCGTTAAGGACCAAAGGAGTTCTTGAAGCTAATGGCTACAGAGTTATAATGAGAAGGACAAATGACACAGGCATGAGCATGGACGATATCATAGCTACTGCAAATGCAAGCGGTGCCAATTTGTTTGTGTCTATTCATAGCAATTCATCTCTTAATCAAGCTATTCAAGGCATTGAAACTTACTGGAGCGCAAGCAATTCGGGGGGCGGCTCAAGCCAGCTTGCAACTTCGATTCATGCAGGAGTAGTTGCTGCTACAGGAAGACCCGGCAGAGTTTTAAGATCGGCAGAATTTAAAGTTATAAAATATACAACCATGACAGCAGCTCTTGTTGAATGTGCTTTTTTATCAAATCCTGATGAAGCGGCTCTTCTTAATACTGAAGACTACCAGAACAGGGTTGCACAGGGAATAGTCAATGGGATAAATGCTTATGCTGGCAGTGCCGGTATCAGCGGGAGTGCTCCTGCAACTGTTACTGCTGCCGGAGAGACACTTACCGGTGATGTCCTTATAAATATTGATACACCAAAGGGCGGCCAGGTTGTAAGCGGTGCGCTGGTGCTTCAAGGGTGGGCTGTAGACAGGAGCGCAAGCATGACTTCAGGTATTACAGCGATACATGTATATGATGGTCCTGCAAACGGTGCCGGTAATTTTATAGGTCAGGCAGCTTATGGAATAGCCAGGCCTGATGTTGCGGCTTCGCTTGGCAAGGGAAATCTTGCGCCTTGCGGCTTTAACATTTCAATAAATACGGCAGGTCTTTCAAAAGGAACACATGTTCTTCATGTATATGCAAATAATGAAGCTGTAGGATGGAGATATTCAACAGTAACTGTAAATGTAGTAAATGACGGAAGCGTGGCACAGCCTGGTGCGACAGTTTCACAGCCAAGCGGCACCACGCAGGGCTCAACAACAACGACCACTGCTGCAAATGCTCCTGTTGTTAATGCTGAAGGCAGCTATGCAAGTTCAGGCTCTAAAAGAGTGCTGGTTAATATAGACACTCCTAAAAATAATGAAACAGTTAGCGGAAGCTTTAGAATAGAAGGATGGGCCCTTGAGACAAGTGCTCAGAACTCGACAGGAATAACTGCAGTTGATATTTTTGACGGTCCTGCAAACGGAGCGGCAAATCTTATCGGTCATGCAAATTATGGAATAGCCCGAACGGACGTGGCAAACAGTCTTGGCGGCAGAGCTGGATTTATAAACTGCGGATTTATTGCTGATATTGACGCATCAAGGTTAGCTGCAGGTCCCCATAATATCTATGTTTATGCAAATAATTCATATCTGGGATGGCAGTATAGTGTTGTTAAAGTAAATGTTGGCGGGGCAGCAGCGACGAGCCAGGCATCGGGCACTTCTACTCAGACTATTAAAGTTGCAGGAGTAAGCAGCACAAATACTCAAAATACAAATAACACTCCAAGTGGTAAAGTTCTAATAAATATAGACACTCCCAAAGCAAATGAAACCATAGGCGGACCATTTACTTTGTCCGGATGGGCAGTTGAGACTTCTTCAACAAATTCACCGGGAATAACAGCAATTCATATTTACGACGGCCAGGCAAATGGTGAGAAGAATTTTCTTGGCGCTGCCACCTACGGTATAGCTAGAACTGATGTTGCAGCTTATTTTGGCAAATCAAATTTTGCAAACAGTGGATTTAATGCATCAATAGATTTAAGCAAACTTGGAAACGGCGCGCATACAATTTATGTCTATGCCTACAGTGCTTCACAGGGCTGGAAGTTTTCAACAGTAAATATAAATATAGGCTCCGGGGGAGGAGCAGTTAAGGTGGCCGGAATTTCTGCTGTAAATACCCAGACTAGCAGCTCAGGTGGAACAGGAAGCTCTGGCACTTCGTCAAACAGCTCGGTAACCCAAAGCATAAATGCAGTCGGCCCCAAACTTATTTTAATAAACGTTGACGCTCCCTCTGCAAATTCATCAGTCGGTGGCGGTTTTGAAATATCAGGATGGGCTGCAGACAAGAATTCAGGCTCAGGAACAGGAATAAATATGGTTCATATTTATGATGGTCCTGCAAATGGTGCTCAGAATATGATAGGAGTTGCAAATTACGGACTTGCAAGAGCCGATGTTGCAGCCGCATTTGGTAATGGCAATATAACCAATTCAGGGTTTAAACTTACTGTCGATGGTTCAAGGCTTACACAGGGAGCTCATACAATTTATATTTATGCTAATAATCCGGAAATAGGATGGAAGGTTGCAACTTTAAAATTAAATATTACTTCTGCCGGAACAGGGCAGGTTGCAAGTCAGACAACAGCCGCCGCCCCGACTTCTGCCGGTTCAGTTTCAAGTGGAACCAACATGATAGGGTACGTGCCAGTAAGTGTTGATCAGCTTCTTCGCCCCTTTGTTGCAAGGGGATCAGCGCAAATAGAGCGAGCCAGGAGACTGGCCAGTTTATATATTAAGTGGGGGCAGGCATTTAACATACGTGCCGATATTGCTTGGGCGCAAATGTGCCATGAGACAGGATGTCTTACATTTACCGGTGTATCAAAACCTGAATGGAATAACTTTGCAGGTGTAGGTATTACCGGTCCTGGTGCCATGGTAACATTTGCGTCAGAAGAATTAGGGATTGTTGCACATTTTGCACATCTTGCATGGTATTTATACCCAAATGACGTAAATGCATACTGCAACAGAAATTATGACCCAAGACACATCGGAGCACATAGATTTAACGGTGACAGTTCTCTTAACAGTTTAAACGGCAGATGGGCTCCGGCAGCTGACTATACAAGCAAAATAGTTTATTTTGCAAACCAGATCTGGGGATAAAAATTAAGAACTTTGGTTTTTAAAAATAATTATTCTATTCTCCAGTCAAGCAACGGGAAAAAGAAACCGGGAACGTTTTCAAGGGCAGGCATATATGCCATTTTGTCAAATCTTACTTCAAAGTTTAATATATTTTCATATATCGAATACTGCTGAATGCAGTGCAGTGAATTATTGATGTTTATAAAATAAATGCCTTCATTAAATAAAAATTTCTCAACTTCCAAATAAACAGACTGCCTCCCAAGTTTTAGTGAATCT
>CAYNMO010000216.1:3854-4370 GCA_964398155.1 uncultured Actinomycetota bacterium
GTTAAAAATATCGGGTGAGCAAATGCAGTTTCACCGTTTTTCATAAAGGACATAAGAATTAATGCTTTTGGATGAATCTCCTTAACCAGTAAATCTATTTTTATTATTACCTTTTCACTGTTAAAGAACTCTCGTTTTGAATTGTTCTTTTCGTCAAGCAGTGTCACGGTTTCTATGTCAAAATATTCTGATTTATTTATGTCTTTGGGATTATTCCAGAGAGACAAAACATTTTGATTCTCATACTCATAGGTGGAAATTGTATTATCCATACTGCCCTGAAAAATTAATCTGCCTTTTTCAAGCAGGATGCCTTTATTGCAGAGATTTCTTATAATTCCCATGTTATGGCTGACAAACAGGACTGTTCTTCCTTCTTCTGAAGACATAGAATCCATCTTTCCAAGACATTTTTTTTGAAATTGCGCATCACCCACAGCAAGCACTTCATCAACTACAAGTATCTCTGATTCAAGATGTGCTGCTATTGCAAATGCAAGCCTTACATACATGCCC
>CAYNMO010000217.1:0-4334 GCA_964398155.1 uncultured Actinomycetota bacterium
TATCCCATCTGAAATGCATTTAATCCTATTGAGGTCAATAAGAGAACTGCCAGAATTACTGTTACTGCGATCCACTTTTTCATTTTTATCCAGTCTCTTTTATTATTTAATTATTTATTTTTAGCGATATTAAATTATTTGTTTTTAGCGATGGTGCCGTTTTTATTTACCTTATAATATACGGGCGCTTCCAAGATGTAGCCGTTTAAATTATTAATGTAAATACTTCCAACAGTAATCCTGGATAACTGAACCGGTGTATCAAGATATATTGAAATCCAATTGTATCCATAAACATACTTCGGGAAATTACTATAATCAATTGAATCACTTGGTTTAAAATCTGCTTCAAAAACCTTTGTTCCGTCCATTCCGTATCCAGCAATAGTTCCTTTAAATAAGCTTACATCTGAGATGCTAAATAGAAGTCGGAAATATTTTTCCCATTCAATATCATCAGAGGCGTCATTTTTTGGCGCGACGAGCTCTTCAGTATTTCCCTGGTTATATCCCATCTGAAATGCATTTAATCCTATTGAGGTCAATAAGAGAACTGCCAGAACTATTGTTACTGCGATCCATTTTTTCATCTTTATCCAGTCTTTTTATTATTTAATTATCTGTTTTTTAGAGATGGTGCCGTTTTTACTTACCATATAATATACGGGCGCTTCCACGATGTAGCCCTTTAAATTTTATTATTATTTGAATCAGTATAAATTTTAATTATTTATATAATAATTATATTATAATATAATCAATATCATTATATTATATCCCGGCTTATTTTTAAAGAGGTGTTTTTGAAGTTAATAAAGTTTTTTATGATTTATATTTTTACCAGCTGCATCCGCTTCTTACTTTAAATAAAGATCTCTGGCCAAAAGACCATCTCCGCCGGCAGGAACAGATGCCTCATTACTCATGCCATCTCCATTATCATCAAGCTGAGCATGTTCTGTAAGGCTGCCCCAGCTGTTGTTAATATACTGGTCTCTGACATTAATACTGGCATAATTAAAAGCTTCGGCAAAGCTGACTTTCCCATCTGAGTCTGCGTCTCCTGTCCCATCAAAAGAAACCAGGAATGGTTCGATAAAAGCTGCGCTGTTTGTTTCATTTTTCCGCGTCGAAGTGATAACTAAAGTGTTTTTTCCACTTAAATCGTCAACAAAGCCTCCGCTGTTGCAAGGACTGAAAACAAAAATTAATTTGTCTCTTTTTATATTTTTAAACATGGCTGCCATCGCAGTATCAGAAAGATTATAACCACTTAAGGCATAGTATGAGTTTGTGCCGTCATAAGATCCGTGTCCTATTAAAAACAGAACTATGGTGTCTGTTTCTACGGCTTTTGCCTGCAACTCGTTTGTTATTTTTCTAAAATTATCAATCGTCGACTGGTAATCCACATTGGATTCTTTGGGGTTCTCAAATAAGTAGTAAATGTTTTCTTCTGTGAAACCGCTATTTTTTAGGACTTTATATGCTATGTCAGTGGAATTTAGAAACCATTTGTAATGCCGGCTGTCATAAGAAGACCCGCTTGCTATTATTGCGTACTTTTGTGAAACATTGCCACTGGCAGTATTTTCTTCGTAATCAGAGCCCAGATTTTTTTCAGTGCTATCAGAAGCATATTGGGAACTGGTCGTTTCTTTTGATGCATCGGCAGTGCCAGAGTTATTTTCAGAAGTTGAGCCATTTTCACTGGTACTATCAGCATTTGCACCAGTTTCAACAGTATTATCAGCGTTTGCATCACTCAGACCAGATTTATCTCTAAAGTACCCGCAGGCGGAGAATGAAAGCAAAACCGAAAGAAGTAAAAAAATGAAAATAATAATTAAAATTTGATTATTTTTCATCATAGATAAATTAAATAATATAAAAAAATTATAAAACCTATTATGATTACATGCAAATTTTATGAGAAAAAGTCGCCTTTAAAAACCTTACAGGCTTCCGGTAAATAATTGGTCAGAATGATCTAATTAGTTCCAAGGGAATAAATCAGGTTTTAATGAATTATTTGTGTAAATCAAGCTTAAAATTTTTCATGTTAGACCATTTTGGTTAATTTTTTACCAGTAACCAATTAAGGAAATTGCTAGTCAAATCAGTTACTGGCTATTAGTCTAAGTTTGTAGTAAATTATTTATTTAAATTAAGCCCAAAATATGTTCAAGCAGATACCTTTATATATTTACTTGCCAGGAACAAATTAAGTTGAGTTATTCAGTAAAAAATGAGTTATTTACTAAAAACTATTAAATAAAATTATTTTAACCTGATATCCTGTAATTCTTTCCGGTATCTATAAAAGCCTTTATGTTTTCATGCGGTGTTTCCTGAGGCAGATCACACCCGGTACTCAGAATAAAATTAGGATAAGGATCCATTTCACGTAGCAAATCATGAACATCATTTTTTACTTCATGGGGTTTTCCTCTCAGCATAACCTTTGTAGGATTTATATTCCCAATTAGCACAACATATTTTGTAAGTATTTTTGCTGCTTCTCTAAGATCTACTCCAACCTCTTTTGAATCAAGGCTTATTCCGTCTACTCCCGATTTAGCCATTTCGTTAATAAGATGCATGGTATTGCCGCAAGTGTGATAGACAGTGCTTACATTGCTGAATTTGCAGCTGTCAACCAGATGCTTGACATAAAATGCGCTAAAATTTTTGAATTGCTCTGGCCCGAGCATCACTGCAGTAGGCTCCAATATACAAATAACTTCTGCTCCTGCAGAAATAAGCATATTTACATATGTCTGTAATTTTTCAGTAGCAATTTCACAAATCTTTTTTAGTCTGGCAGGGTCAAGGATAGAAGACATGGCTGCTTCATCAGCACCCATGAGCAAGGCGGCAATTGAATACGGCCCCGTAACATAAGCTCCCTTAATTACTGATTCCGGAAGCCCTATTTTCATAAGTCTGACTGTATTAACATAGCCATTTATTCTGCCATCCAGCGAAATATTAATATTAGTTATGCCTTCCAGGTCACTTTCACTGATGGTATCTTTAGGAACAGTTGCGGAATCTTCTTTCGGGAAAACAGTAAATCTTCCCAGCGCATTTGCTTCGACAGACAAATCCATAAGGGGAAATAAAACATCCGGATGGAACTTGTCGGCAAGTTGTTTCATTACTTTGTAATGCTCGCCATAATTCTGCTGGGCAATTTTAATATTGCTGCCCGCAAGCTCAACCCCTGGAAAGCCAAGCAGAGGCGCAACAATTCTCTCCCTTTTCCTATATTTTTCCTGAACTAATTCTGCTAAAGTTTTGCGTTTCATTATTATTTAATCGTCTCCCTTGTTTGTAAATATATTATTAGCTTTTGCTTAATAATTGGCTGAAATAATCTAATAAAAGAAAATTTAAGCTTAATTAAGCAAACTGATTCATTAAAAATGAGCCACTCGTCAAAATTTATCAACAATACCGGTTCTCTAAAACAAATCAATATATCAAATTTTTAATTAGTTTCTGGTATGCAATTAGCTAAAATGGTCTACTCCGGACAATATCAAGCTTAATTTTAATAATTAATTCGCTAAAAACTAAGCTATTTACCAAGAACTAATTAATATTTATTAAAAGAAAAATTTATTAATCATATGACGATTTAACCTCCTGCACAGTCCCAGGTTATATTCAGGAGCTCGCCCATTTTTTCCAGTCGATAATAACATAAAAAAGCAGTTAATGTAAATCTTAAAAATGAACTTAATGTCAAAAGCCGAAAGTATCAACGGGCGCCAGGCAGAAGCCAATTTATTTGAAAGTATTTATTTCTTTTGTTAATATGTAGTTGTTATATTATAAATTTTTTTACTTCTAAGGCTGCAGCGCCCATAAAAATGAGCAGGAAAAATATTAAAAATAAAAACCGTACTATTTCACTCAGGTGGATTTTTATTATCGCATTTTCGATTTTAATAATTATAACAGCTGGAGGAATAGGAGCTATTGTATTTACCGGCTGGTTCTCTTCGGCCGATAAAACTGTTGCCGTGATAGCCAAAGACAATAATGCTGAAATTCTTAGTAAGGTCAATACATTTTTGCTTGTTCCTACTCATATCAACGAAGTCAATAGCAAATTGCTTGAAAATGGTATTATTGATTTTAAAAATGAGGCTGAACGTGAAATATTTTTTGTAGGAGTTTTGCTGACCCATTTCAGCGATCCCCTTTATAGCTTTAGCTATGGGACAGAAATCGGAGAGTACTACGGTGCCAGGAAAAATGAAAAAAATGAAATAGAAATCATGAGAAACAATGCAGATACAGGTGGTAACTCATGGTACTATTCT
>CAYNMO010000218.1:0-1640 GCA_964398155.1 uncultured Actinomycetota bacterium
TGCATCCATTGCAGAAAACTCAATATTATCAGTATATTTTTTGCATCTTTTTACTGCTTCGGCTGCAATTTCAAGTACTTCTTCTCTGGATTTGTTCAGCTGATATTTTAAATGAATATCAGAAGAAGAAATAAAGGTGTGAATTACCGGGTTGGCGGCACCTTTTAGTGCTTCCCCTGCTGCATCGATATCTTTAAAATTTGCCCTTGCCAAAGCAGCTATCGATTTGTCTTTTATTGATTTTGAGATTTCCTTTACTGCCTCAAAATCGCTTTTTGAAGAAATAGGAAAACCTGCTTCAATAATATCCACATTAAGTCTTTGAAGCTGCAGGGCAATTTCCAGTTTTTCCTTTACGTTTAAATGCATCCCCGGAGCCTGTTCGCCATCTCTTAAAGTAGTATCAAATATAAAAATTTTATTTGCCATTTTTATCTCAACTTTCCTTAAAACCTGTTTAATATTTTTTTATTTATTTAACTTTTATATTTAGTTTTTCGCTTAAATGTTATTGCCTTGAAATTACCTCAGGTATTATTCATTTACAAAAATTGCTCGAAGGAATTACAATCAGAGTCTGATTATTTTTATTTTATTAAATCCTGATATTTTTTTAAATTCCTCAAGCATATTATTATCAACTTCACAGTCGAGGTTTAAGCCCATAAGGGCTTCTCCGCTCACTACCTTTCTTCCGACATGCATCGCCGCAATGTTAACGCCCAGCTTTCCAAAAGCTGTGCCTATTTTTCCAATTTGTCCTGGTATATCTTCGTAGATGACAAAAGACATATATTTTGATGGAACCATGTCAATTTCAAATTTATCAATAGAAATAAATCTTGGAATATTTTTTATTCCTGTAATTGTCCCTGATACAGAAAGGTCAATACCTATACCTCTTCCTTTAAGCTTTATAAGGTTTACATAATCTTTAGTTTCCGGATTATTTATAATCCTGGTTTTTAATCCTTTTTCCTCCGCAATTAAATTCACATTTACAAGGTTTATTCTCTCAGAAGTATACTTCTGCAGAATTTTTGTCAGCATTATCGAAACAAGCAAAGATGTCTTAAAGCCTGCTATAAGTCCATTGAAACTTATCTCAATATCTTCCGGACAGGACTGCGATAATTGAGAAAATAATGAACCAAGATTCTCACACAATCCGATAAAGGGGCTTACAGAATTAAAAATATCTTCGCTGAATAGTGGCAGATTAACGGCAAAATCAGCAATTTCGTCTTTTAAAACTTTGATTATTTGCAAAGCCAGAATATTGTCTGCTTTTTCCTGAGCTTCCGCAGTGGAAGAACCAAGATGAGGCGTGCATATTATATTTTCGGATTTAAAAAGGACAGATTCCCTGCTGTGTTCATTTTCAAAAACATCTATACCTGCAGCACTTACCTGCCTTTTTTCTACAGCTTCATACAAATCATTTTCAACGACAATTCCACCTCTTGACACATTTATAAGGATCACACCTTTTTTCATTTTATAAATCTCTGTTTTATCAAACAAACCTGTTGTTTCCCTGGTTTTAGGGAGGTGAATACTGATAATATCATCTTTTTTTTTTTTATCTTCAATGCTGTCAGCTTTTTTGACACCTTACTGCCAGTATTTATCTTCGGAAA
>CAYNMO010000218.1:1650-4332 GCA_964398155.1 uncultured Actinomycetota bacterium
AATTTCTTTATCGGGTAACGCTTTGGATGGGTTCGTTTGCAAGGGTTCTCGTTTTAAAGACAAGCCTGTACTTTTCAGGGTTATATTTTTTGATAATTCTCAGCATTTTTGTAAATATCTTCAATGCTGTCAGCTTTTTTGACACCTGACTGCCAGTATTTATCTTCGGAAACATAAGGATCGAAAGCAATAACGTTAAAACCAAGACAAACTGCCTTTTTTGCAACAGCATGTCCTATTTTGCCAAAACCTATTATTCCAAGCGTTTTGCCCTCAAGCTCAATCCCCTTAAATTTGCTTCTTTTCCACCCGCCTGATCTGGTATCAATATTTGCCTGAAAAATCTTTTTTGCAATTACAAATATAAGGGCTATTGTGTATTCTGCAGCTGAAGTTACATTACTTACAGGGGCATTAACGACCACTATTCCCTTTCTTGTGGCAAATTTCAAGTCAATACTGTCAAGTCCTGTGCCGGACTTGCCTATAGCCTTAAGATTTATCGCATTGCTGATAACATCGCCTGTCAGCCAGCCTGATTTTTTGATAATCAGGCCATGATAGTTTTTTATTTCGTCTTTTAGGGCTTCTTCAGAAATTCCACTGTTTATTACGACTTCACAGTACTCCTCAAGCAATTTTATCGCTTCTTCTGAAAAATCGTCGACTATCAACACCCTTTGTTTTTGATCCATCTTAATTTACTTATATAAAATAAATTATTTTTAAAGCCGCCACAGGCAAGGCTCAGTTTTAAACTAAAAAACAAAATATTAAAACACTATAAATCAAAAATTATCAATTTTTTTTGCCTCTGCCACAGGCTATCGTTCCTGTGCTTACAAATTCCATAATGCCATATGGTTTAAGCAACTCTTCAAAAGCATTTATTTTGGTGCTCTCACCAGTAAGCTCAAGCATTATTGAACTTTTTGTAACATCTAATACATTTGCCCTGAAAATATTTGCGATTTCAAGTACTTCCGCCCGGTTTTTATTTTCAGTATTAACTCTGACAAGGACCAGCTCTCTTTGAACAGAATAGTCTGGGTCAAGTTTTTGTATTTTTAATACATTAATCAATTTATGCAGTTGTTTTGTTACCTGCTCCACGCTGTCAGCATCGGTATTTACAACAATAGTAATCCTTGAAATCTTTGCGTCTTCAGTTGGTCCGACTGCAAGGCTTTCAATATTAAATCCTCTTCTGCTAAAAAGCCCAGACACTTTTGCCAAAACACCTGATTTGTTTTCAACTAAAACTGATATTATGTGATTCATTTTTTCACCTGCTTATGATCTATCATTTCACCAATAGAAGAACCGGGAGCAACAAAAGGAAATACATTTTCTTCAGGATCAATCCAGAAGTCAATGAGCACCAGATTTTTA
Source organism: uncultured Actinomycetota bacterium (assembly GCA_964398155.1). GTDB lineage: Bacteria > Actinomycetota > Humimicrobiia > Humimicrobiales > Humimicrobiaceae > JAMDDL01. The sequence goes on from CAYNMO010000218.1 coordinate 3,043, forward strand.
ATTTTTATTGCTTCCCTTATTGCTTTTTCAACTTCATTTTTTTCTTTTACCCTTATTCCAACTCCACCATATGCTTCAACAAGTTTTACAAAAGCTACACAGCCTTTTACAAATACCGCAGAATATCTTTCCTTAAAAAACAATTCCTGCCACTGCTTCACAAGTCCCAGATTGCCATTATTTAGTAAAATAATTTTAATAGGAAGATTATTTGAAACAGCTGTTGCGAATTCCTGCGAAATCATTTGTATGCTTCCGTCCCCCGCAATATCAAAAACCATTTTATCAGGTTTTCCAAACTGAGCACCTATTGAAGCCGGCAGACCAAAACCCATTGTCCCCAGACCCCCCGACGAAATAAATCTTCTTGGTTCAAGTATTTTGCAATATTGTGCAGCCCACATCTGATTCTGGCCGACTTCGGTACAGATAATTGCATCACCTTTTGTAATTTCCTGTAAAGTTTCAAGTATGAAGCCAGGCTTAAGCAAATTAGAACTTTTATCATAGTAAATTGGAAATTTTTTCTTCCAGTCCGCAATAACATCTGTCCACTCGCTAAAGTCTGCCTCCCCTTTCTCTTCAACTGTTTTCCTGTACTCTGTTATCAGATCAGAAAGAATTGAACTGGCATCTCCTACAACAGGTATGGTAACTTTTACATTTTTACCTATTTCCGCCGGATCAATATCCATATGTATTATTTCAGCATTTTTTGCAAATTCACTTAATTTTCCTGTAATTCTGTCATCAAATCGCACTCCTATGGCAATAATAAGGTCGGTATTTAAAAATGCCATATTTGCATATCTTGAGCCATGCATGCCGGCCATTCCAAGCGATAATTCTTTATTTTCAGGATATGCACCTTTGCCAAGTAAAGTGGTGATAACCGGTATTTTTGTATATTCTGCAAATTCCCTAAGCAGACCGCTGGCATTTGATGAAATAACACCTCCGCCTGAGAATATCAAAGGTTTTTTACTCTGGTGTATTTTTTTGGCAACTTCTTTTATCTGTTTTAAATTGCCCCTGATAGTTGGCTTGTATCCCGGAAGATTAATTTCACCTTTTGCCTGTTCATCTATCAATGCATTTTGAACATCTGTTGGGATATCTATAAGAACCGGGCCTGGTCTTCCTGTGGAAGCGATATAAAAAGCTTCCCTGATAATCCCAGGAAGGTCTTTTACGTGTTTAACCAGATAGTTATGCTTTGTTATAGGTGCAGTTATACCAGTAATATCAGCTTCCTGAAAGGCATCCGATCCTATTTCACCTGTTGAAACC
>CAYNMO010000219.1:0-4311 GCA_964398155.1 uncultured Actinomycetota bacterium
TGATTTAAGTTGCAAAATTTAAGCAATAGCTGAAATTTACTTTGCCATACAGTGGAGTGAACCCACTGCCTTGGACACACCTCATACCAAAAATTATGAAAATTTTTAACTCTGCCATAAAGTTGTCAGGTATCCCACGCTATAATATTAACCAAAACAGATAATTAAGCTTAAAAATTCCTTTCATTAAAAAAATATCATTAATTATTTGCTGTTAGCACAATAACCAGGACCGTTCTGTATCATAAATTAATTGAATTTATGATAAAATGTCCCAAATAGTATTTATTTTATAAATAAGAATATTTAATAAGAAATAAATATTACTCAGGGACTGTTATGCCTAAAAATAATCCACCAAATAATAGATTAAGGTAAAACTATGAGCAATCTGAATGCTAAAGAATATAAAACTTTTGAAGAAATAAAACATATAGCTCCAGATGGTGAAGAATTTTGGTTTGCAAGAGAGTTGTCAGGCGTACTGCAATATAATAAATGGGAAAATTTTGCAAAAGTAATTGATAGAGCAATGATTGCCTGTAAAAACAGCGGCTACGAAGTTTTGGACCATTTTCCTGAGGTCAGGAAAATGGTTGATACCTTCTCGAATGTTTTACTTTTAGCTAAAAGGGTAGCATAATATAATTATTAAAAATTTATGTAATTTTAGAGCAAAAAATGAAGATATTAAATTTTAGGGTATTGTTAAAAAAAGAACCAGAGGGTGGATTTACAGTTCTTGTCCCTTCTCTGCCCGGTTGCATCACATATGGGGATACACTTGATGAATCTATAGCAAATGCCAAAGAAGCTATAGAATTATATATTGAAAGCCTAAAAGCCCATGGCGAAGAGATACCAACAGAAGAAAACATGTTAGAATATACATTAACATTAAATGCGCATGTCTGAACTACCTTCAATAACATCAGCCATAATAATTAAAATATTAAAATTAAAAGGTTTTGTGCTGGATAGAGTCAAAGGCAGTCATCATATTTACTACTTACCTGAAACAAAAATAAGAGTTGTTGTACCATTTCACAAAAAGGATCTGCCTAAAGGTACCTGCCTTGCAATTTTAAAAAGTGCAGGCATAGATATTAAAGAATTAAAAGAATTAATGTAAAAAGTGACTGGGGTGGGAGCTTCTAAAAAATAAATTTTCTCATCATCGGCAGTATGTGCAAAATTTGCACATACTGAAGTTTCCTGCAATTTACAACTTTAAAAAATATTTTTAAAGTATTTGGTAATAACAGGACGATCTACATCAATAAATTCTGCAATCTTTGCCTGGGTAAGCCAGATATTTTCATTTCTCAGAATTATTTCTATCTTAACTTTGTCGTCTGGGGGGTTTATTTATTTTGACCAAATTTATCTTCAATAAATAGGACTGATTGTTTGTAACTCTTTATCTCAATACCGATAACTTTATTAAATCTGGTATTTTTTAAATATGGATTTTCATCAATCATATTATCCATTGCCCCGTCAATGGTATTTCCTTCCCCAAATCCTACCACCTGCATATTCTCAATATCCGGTTCGCAATCTTCGCTGCCTGGTTGAAATGTAAATCCCTCGCCTGTAATAAAAATAAATTTTTTCATCTATAAATTATAATCATTTTTTATATTTAAAATTTTATATTCGTTAAAATGCCATTCCGGTAATCTTGTAAAGTCCACTATTTTTAGTACTGCTTCATATTGTTTCATTAGCCTATAAATAAAAAAGAATATTTTATGCTCTAAAGTAGCAATAATCGAATTTTACTGCAATAAATGTGATTCGAATATCATATTCAGTTACTAAATGATTTAAAACTTTTCAGGAGGTGTCATACATGCTTTTAGGATAAACTGCAATTTAGCAAATCTTTGGGATAAACCTTATTTCTATCTTTTTATCACATGCATCAGCAATTTTTTGTAAAAACAGTAAAGAGGGATTATAATTGCCACTTTCAAGTCTTGCGATACAGGACTGCGTCGTATTGATTAATCCGGCGAGCTCTCTTTGAGTTAAGTTTTTTTCTTTTCGAAGTGATAAAAGCTGGTCGATAATCTGGTAAAACGGTTCCAGCCTTTCCATCTCTTTCAACACTTCAGGATCTTTATTTATTATTTCTTTAGCTTCTTTCCAATCCATTTTAATAAACCTCTCTTTTTAAATATTCATTCATTTTAATAATATTAGAGGTTAGTGAACTATTATAAAAATTTATATCTACTCAAATTTTATAATTACAAATTATGATTTAAGTTGCAAAATTTAAGCAATAGCTGAAATTTACTTTGCCATACAGTGGCATGAACCCACTGCCTTGGTCATACCTCATACCAAAAATTATGAATATTCTTAACATTGTCATACAGTTGTCAGATACCCCACGCTATAATATTGACCAAAACAGATAATTAAGCTTAAAGATTCCTTTGTTTAAAAAAATATATCATTAATTATTTGCTGTTAAAGAAATCTACCAAGGTAACTCAAATAAATAAATTTTATTATCGTATAATAAATTGACAAATTATACGATATTATCGTATAATAGTTAAAATTAATCCGTTAACATAGGACATGAATGGAAAACCTGAAAGAACTTTTTTACAGATATAATCCCTGGTGGGAAGGGGATTATGATTTGAAAGATATTTATGACAGGCAAACGATAACCAGTCTGCTTTTTGAAAAATTATCTTCAAAAGACATTATATTCTTAACTGGCTTAAGGCGTGTCGGTAAAACTACCATATTTAAATTACTGATCAAGAAATTAATCGAAGACAAAAATATAAGCCCAAATAAAATATTTTACATCAGTCTTGACGACTATCTGTTGTTAAAAAATAGCATAATAGAAATCATAGAGCAGTATAGGAAAATTCATAAAATTTCTTTTTCTGATAAAATTTATGTTTTTCTTGATGAAATAACTTATAAAGATGAATACGAAATTCAGTTAAAGAATCTTTACGATACAGGTAATATAAAAATCTTTGCAAGCTCTTCAAGCTCTTCAGTTCTAAGAAGCAGAAAACCTTATCTTATTGGTCGGTATAGTTTAACTGAATTACTGCCACTTGATTTTAATGAATTTCTTAATTTTAAAAAAATAACAATTCCCAAAATGGACTTAAATCTGCTTCAGGAATATTTCGAAGACTACATGAAAACCGGAGGCATTCCTGAGTATGTTTTAAATGGAAATATCGAGTACATAAAAGATCTTGTGGATGATGTGATAAATAAAGACATAGCAAACTTATATAAAGTCAGAAATATAAGCATTTTAAAGGATTTCTTTATTCTTCTCATGGAAAGAGCCGGAAAGCAGGTGAGCTTAAATAAAATCGCAAAAATTTTAGATATTTCTCCTGATTCTTCCAGAAGATATTTTGATATGTTTGTGGAATCTTATTTGATTTATACTGTTCCAAGATGTGGGAAAACTAATGAAAAAATACTGTCCCCCAAAAAAGTTTATGCAGCTGATCTTGGAATCAAATCCCTTTTTACAGGATTTAGAGATCTTGGAAGTTTGTTTGAAAATTATGTTTATCTAAAAATTAAGAATCTTGACCCCTGTTATATTTATAAGGATGGATTTGAGATTGATTTTATGACTTCCGATAAAACCTTAATTGAAGTTAAATACAATTCTGAAATGAATCCAAAACAAAAATATATTTTCAATAGCATTTCCAGCAAAAATAAAATTGAAATTAAAAGTATTTATGAACTTAACGATTTTTTAAAGTCTTCAACTGATCTGCTTACGCAATAATAGCCAGTACAGCTCATACTGCCAGAAGGACCCGCCAATGCGTGTAATTTTATTCATCGCGGAAGTGAAGAAATAAGGGAAACTGCGTCGAAGGTATCCCCGTCGGCAAAAGACTTCCCGTCGACCTTGGGCTTCTGCTTGATGCCATAGATAGTGACAAAAAGTACCTTCCGGGTATTGCCGGTCTGGATGGCAGCGACGGCTCACTTTTAGCCATAATAATATCTCACCCTCACTTGGATCACTTTGGACTGCTTGCTCATGTCAGCAGCAGTATCCCTGAAATAATGGGTGCCAATGACCGCAGGATATTAGAAAATGTTGCCCCCTTTTTGCAAGGCAACTGGCACTTTCCTTTTAATGCTAGTATTTTTTCAACTTTATAAGAAGATTATAAAACTAAAAAGTATTTTATATAAATCTCTTAAAAGACTTCATGCCATTTTCAACGTCAATGTTGGCAAGGGTGATGTAGATGGTGGTGGTGCTGATGTCGGAGTGGCCAAGGA
>CAYNMO010000220.1:0-4193 GCA_964398155.1 uncultured Actinomycetota bacterium
CCAAATATTGTTGTAAATCAGCTTTTCAAACACTCACAGCTTGAATCAACTTTTGGGGTAATAATGATCGCTCTTGTCAATGGTGTCCCAAGAACATTAAATCTTAAGGAAGTTATTTATGAATTTGTCAGACACAGATATGACGTTGTCGTTAAAAGAGCAAAATATGAATTAAAAAAGGCCGAAGAGAGGGCTCATATTTTAGAAGGTCTGCTTATTGCACTTGATAATCTTGATGCAGTTATAAAGCTCATAAGGGGATCAAAGGACGTACCGACAGCCAAAGCAGGTTTGATAAAAAATTTCACTCTTACCGAAATACAGGCACAGGCAATTCTTGAAATGAGGCTCCAGAGACTTACTGCTCTTGAACGCGATAAAATTGTAGCAGAGCACAAGGAGCTTGTTGAAAAAATAAAACATCTAAGGGAATTACTTGGAAGCGATATTCTTATTTATGAAGTTATAAAGGACGAATTAAAAGAAATAAGGAAAAAGTATAACGATGAGAGAAGAACTGAAATCTCCTCGGAAATATCCGATCTTGAGATAGAGGATCTTATTGCAGAAGAAGAAAATGTTATTTCCATAACTCACAGCGGCTATATAAAGAGGCTTCCTGTTACTACCTACAGGAAACAAAACAGGGGCGGCCGCGGTGTTACCGGCATGAATCTTAAAGAAGAGGATTTTGTCAAACATTTGTTTATATCTTCAACGCATAACTATATTATGTTTTTCTCAAATTATGGAAAAGTATACAGGCTTAAAGTTTATGAAATACCCGAAGGCAGCAAATTGTCAAAAGGCAAAGCCATAGTTAATATTCTTCCATTTAAACCAAATGAAAAAGTAATGGCTGTAATTGCAGTAAAAGAATACGGCGAAGACGATTACCTGATAATGGCAACAAAGAAAGGATATATCAAGAAAACTTCAATCAAGGAATATGATACATCCAGAAAAGAAGGAATTGCTGCAATTACTTTAAAGGAAAAGGATGAGCTTATTGAAGTCGAAAAAACAAGCGGCAAAGATGATATCATGCTGATAACCAAAAACGGACAGGGAATCAGATTTAATGAAACTGACTGCAGGCATATGGGCAGGACTGCTCAGGGAGTTATCGGAATGCGGCTTGTAAAAGGTGATGAAGTTCTGGCAATGGCAGTAGTAAGAGATTTAAACAGTGATCTGTTTATTTTAACTGACAATGGCTACGGCAAAAGAACCCCTGTTTCTGATTTCTCAAGATTTCACAGAGGCGGCAAAGGTGTAAGGGCTATAATAATTACTGAGAAAAAGGGCAGGATTGCTGGTGCCGGGATACTTAGGGAAGATTATGATGTTATGATTATGTCTACAAACGGAATTATGATAAGAGTTAACGCAACCAGTATTTCCAAATATGGAAGGGCAAGCCAGGGAGTCAAAGTCATGAATCTGGAGGAGGGAACATTTGTAGCCTCCACAGCATTTGCAGCACCAGAGGATTAACAAACATTAAAGAACAGCCTGAATCTTTTCAAGTAAGACAAAGTCTTTTTTATTTTTTTTTTTTAATTATTCTATTTAAATAATATAATAATTGATATAAAAATAATAATGAGGTGATATAAGATAAGAATGGTAATTTGTTTTTATTATATATATTATTTTGTTTGATATTTTTATATTATCACGAGAGTTGATTAATAGTTTATTATTTTATGACAGGAGGGACAAAGTACATGGCAGATCAAAAACAAACTGTAGTTGATGCTGATTTTACTGCAAAAAGTTCGACGGGAATGGAACCAAAGATAGCAGTTCTTCTGGCTTATCTGTTCAGCTGGCTTGGCGGGCTTATAATTTTATTAATTGAGAAAGAAAACAAATTCGTAAAATTCCATGCTCTTCAGGCTTTAATTCTTGGAATTACTGAAATTGTATGCTTTATAGTAATTTCTGTAATACTGGGATTAATTCCTTATGTTGGATGGTTCTTATTTTCATGGTTAGGCTGGGTTCTTGGCGGAGTTTGCTATATATTTGCAATCATAGCTATTATCAAAGGCTTTAACGGGGAAAGATATTATGTTCCTTTCCTTAGAAAAATTGTAGACAAGTTCAATAAATAATTTTTTTAATTAAAACTTACTGGAATAATATTAAGGCTCAAGGGTGTTATTATTTCAGTAAGTTTATTGTTTTATATTTGTTCCGAGTTATAAACATCTTTTTTAACGCAAAAAATCAGCCATTTTTATTTAAATTGTCTGATATTTTGATTTTGTTTTAATGCTATTGCAAAATATGTATTAAAGGGAGTATTTATGGAAAATAACTATGGGGCTATTGCTGCAGGAATCGGATCGGTTATCGGTATTATATTTTTGTATTTATTTTATTTTGCATTGCTGGCTTTTATTATTTACTGCATGTGGAAGATTTTTGTTAAAGCCGGTAAACCCGGATGGGCTGCTCTTGTACCTGTGTATAATATTCTGATTGAACTTGAAATTACCCGTCTTCCCTGGTGGTTTGTATTCTTAATGTTCATTACCCCGGCAAATCTAGTAATAGCAATTTTTATTCTTTTTTCTATGGCCAAAGTTTTTGGGAAAAGCACTGCTTTTGGCTTCGGATTACTTTTCTTGGGCTTTATATTCATACCAATACTGGCATTTGGCGATGCAAAGTATGACAGCTCTGCTGAGAGCATACTGGGCACGACAAATAAATAATGTTAAATACCTGGTATAAGAGAAAAGCTGGTTAATAAATATTAAGAACTTATGGTAATTTGTCTTTTTTTAAGCTTGCATAATCATGATTAATTAGTTTTTTGGTGAATAATTTAAGTTTTAAGTTAATTATTTGTTTAAATGAAGCTTAAAATTTTCCATATTGGACCATCTTGGCTGATTGTTAACAAAAAACTAATTAACCAAAGACGACAAACAGATAAAAGCTAAAATTAATAATATATTTATTCTATTTATTTTATATTAATAAAAATAAACCCAAGGAATAAAATATGAATCCGCCAATTATTCAAAGAAGAGTAATAAAAAGTATCAGTGAGTTTTCTGTTTTTAAAATAGCCCTTATTGTTTACCTTGTTGTATTTGTAATTACTGTAATATTTGCAGCGCTTTCGGCACTGATTATGCAGTCAGTACTGCCTATTCTGGGTAATTCCATAACCAGCCTGTTGCAAACTTCGGGTATTGGAGATTTGCTTACAATGTTTGGAATTAACGTTCCTGATATAGGGGCTATTATAGGATCCAGCGGCAGTATTTTTAGCAGTGGTCCTGTAGTGATAATAGTAGTAGCTTTAATTATTGGAGGACTTTTATTTTCTGTAATTTTTGCTGCTGTTGCTGCTTTCTGGACCTGGATTTTTAATGTCATTATAAGGATAAGCGGCGGTATAGAGATAAGATATATAGACAGAACAAAAAAAGCCGAGCCACAAATTCAAAATAATGCCGCAAACACTGGTGCAGAGATAAAGTATACAGGCAGCCCGGTAAAGGCGGAGGCAAAAATTCAGAATAATCCTATAGTCGCCAGTACTGTCGCAGGTCGTCATATTGAAAAGCCGGCAAATACTGAAATAAAGACTCCGGATAGTCTGCCCGTCGACATCGTGGATGAAGCTGCAGTGGAGAAGGCTGTAAATACTGAAATAAAGGCTCCCGAAAGTCCGACAGCCGAAAGCATTAATGAAGCTGTTCCAGGTGAGACCGCAAATACTGAAACAACTGTTCCTGATAATACAACTGCAGGGAGATAAAAATAAATGGAGTCTCAGTAATTAAGAGTGGGCACAGCAGTAATTAGGCATGAACGCATTCAGCATAATAAATATCTTAAGAATTGATTTTATTTATGCTGCCCTGTGATTTAATAATTTGTGGTGAATAATTATTTTTTTAAAATTATTGATTTTCATGCCATTCAAGAAATCATTGACAAAAGAAACGTAAATTGGTATTTTATCGCTTGCATGTTTATTTTGGCATGAGGGCGTATAGCTCAGATGGTTAGAGCGCGTCCCTGATAAGGACGAGGTCCCTGGTTCGAGTCCAGGTACGCCCACCAATTTATTATTTGATTTTTTTAATGTTTTTGTATATTCTTATCGTTTGTTTGAAGTTGTAAGTTCAAATTTGTGGGGGTGTAGCTCAGCTGGGAGAGCATCT
>CAYNMO010000221.1:0-2260 GCA_964398155.1 uncultured Actinomycetota bacterium
CTGCTTCTGTAGACTTTCCCATCTATGTATATGCCAACTCCGATGCCTTTGCCCAGGCTGACAAACAAAAAATTCTCATACCCTTTTGCTGCGCCAAAATGTTTTTCCGCAATTGCCATGCATCTTACACTGTCATCTACAAAAACTGGCAAACCCATTTTGGCTTCCATAAAGCTTTTGACCGGAAAGTCATTTAGGCCCTCTATGTTAGGACAATAAATGCTTTTGCCTTCGTTATAATCGATAACACCGGATATGCTTATCCCAATACCAAAAAGATCCGAATCTTCAATTTCCGCATTGTTTTTGGCTTTAGAAATCAGTGCGGCCACTCTTTCAGTTAAAAGTGCGCCGTCGGAGCTGAGTTTGTTTTCCTCTTTAAGCCGGCAGATAATATCTCCGGCAATATCTGTAATAACGACCCTTATAAAATACCCGCCAATGTCAACACCAATTACATGGCCAATCTTTTTATTTATCACATAAAGTTTGGGCTTCCTGCCACCGGTTGAAAAATTTTCGCCTGATGGGACAACAATTTTATCTGAAAAATGTAGTTCGTTTACCTGCTTTGATATTGTTGTCAGATTCACATCAAGACTCTTTGCCAACCCAAGCTTTGTTGCAGACTCATTATTCCTTATAATGTTTAGTATCTGCAGCTTTAAATCTTTTGAAAAGCCTTGTTTTTCTGTTATGGTATCTTTGTTCATGCGCTAACTTACCTGATTTCTCAACTTCCAAACTGCCCAACTTTATAACTGCTCCGCTGCTTTCCTGCTTTATCATTCTGCTGACGAATTTTTCAATTTCCCAGCTACTCTCCTGCTTACTTTTTCTGCAGCTGAATTTTCTACTTCTCTGTAACTCAGCTGCCGAATTTTTCTGATGCCAGATTACTCAATTTCTCAGCTGTTATGCTCCCCGATTATTTAACTTTATTTTCTTTTTTACTTTTTTAATTTCTCAATTGCCCTTTTGTGAAAAGATCTTGCCATCTGCATAATTTCTTCATTCTGCTGCGCAGATATTACCGGTTCTTTGTTTTCTGCAAGTATTTTGACTGCAACTTCATTTGCAGACTGCTGCATTGTTTTGCCTCCCAGAGCTTCCCATGTGCTCCAGTTGTTTCTGTCAGTTATCTGCGGTATCCAGAAATTTTTCCTGACATACTCTGATGTTTCCTTAAAAGTCAGGAAATGTGCGCTTTTCGGGCCGACTTTTCTTAGAAGGTTGACAGAAAGAGATGCATCGTTAACCTCTATTCCTTTAAGCATTCTGAATGTCGCTCCCATTATTTCATTATCTATGACACACTGCTCATAGCTTGCTGTCAGCATCATTTCCATCATGCCAAAAGAAAGATGGATAAAATTTGTTCCTGCCAATGCATTGCTCAAAACCTGCATTGCACGCTCATACCCCGCCTGGGCGTCCGGCAGCTTTGCATCTATTCCTGTTCCACCCTGGAATGGCAGCTTGTAGTAGTGGGCGACCTGAGCAGTCGCGCAGTGAAGCAGGTTTGTTTCAGGAGCTGCGCCTGCATAAGCACCCGTTGTCATATCCATGAGCCCTGATGCTATGGAATAAATACACGGTGCGCCTGGTTTGACAAGCTGTGCCAAAACTATTCCGGCAAGTACATTTGCATTCTGTTCTACAAGGGTCCCGGCAATTGGAGCAGGAGTGGTCCCGCCAGGCATGGAATCAACTTCGATATATACAGGAATATTATTGAGTGCGCATGCCATCAAAACTTCACTGTTTACTTTTTCGTGCTGCAGAGGACTTACCATGCACACAACTTCGGTAAACATGGGATTTTTTCTTACTGCTTCTTCACTACCCTGTACAACTGCGGCCATCCTGATTTGATCAAGAACACCGTCTGCACCGGTCTGGGACTGGGAATAATAGTTTCTCGTAGTATAAGGGAATGTTCCCGCAAAAAGCATTCTGTCGACCCCGTACTCTTCAAGATCAGAAGGTATTACTATTGCATGCATTATGTGCAGGTGTTCAAGCTTGTCAAGCAGAATTGTAAATTTGACAAGATCATCAAATAATGCCGGCCTGTGTTTTCCCTCAAGGTCAAGAACGTTAAGAGCTGAAGAGCCTCCAATGGTGTATACCCTGTCCGGGTCAACCAAGATGTCTGTGGATTCATTTTTTCCAAACAGAGTAAACACTGAAGGAGCCGTGGATAATGCCTTATTTAAAAGGTGCTCATCGATTTTTACAATACAGTTTTCAAAATCCA
>CAYNMO010000221.1:2270-4186 GCA_964398155.1 uncultured Actinomycetota bacterium
GCCATGGTCCCGAAACATTTCAAGGGCAGGTTTATGTTCCATTTTTACACCCACCTGACTCAGTATTTCAAGTGTCGCATAATGGATGGCAACCAGATCCTCGTCCTTTAAAAATTTAAGCATTCCGCCTTTTAAGCCTCTTATGGGCATTTTAAACCTCCGATATAAAAATAATAGATATTAAATATTACTGCATCAGCCTTTCAGCAAGCTTTACAGCCGATACGGCATTATCCGCATACCCGTCTGCACCGATCCTGTCAGAATGTTCCTGTGTTACCGGTGAACCACCGACCATTACCCTGACGCTTGCTCTCAGCCCCCTGGCTTTGAGTTCCTCTATCACTTTAGCCTGATAAGGCATTGTGATGGGAAGCAGTGCAGACATGGCCAGGATATCCGGTTTTTCATCGATTACTTTTTTTATAAAAGCCTCAGAATCAACATCCACACCCAGGTCAAACACTTCAAAGCCTTTAGCGGTAAGAAGTGACGCAACGATTGATTTGCCTATTTCATGTATGTCACCCTTTACGGTGCCTATAACAACCTTGCCGGAAGATTTTCGTACCCTCCCGCTTGCTTTTATTTCCTTTTCAAACAAAACAAGGGCATTCTTCATCGCACTGGCACTTCTCATCAAATCCGGAAGAAAATACTCTTTTTTACCGAATTTTTCCCCCACTAGTTCTATTGCCGGAACAAGTGCAGTATTTATTGCTTCCAGAGGGTCAATATTTTCTGAAATAGCTCTTTTGGCTATCTCTTCTGTAAGATCAAAATCTCCGCTTAAGATATTCTCGTAGAGTTCCTTTTTTACTTCTTCTAATGTCATATTTTCTCCTCAAAACTAATAAATTCAATGATAATTAACATATATTTTGGTATTTCTGCAATCTCCATAAATACCTGTTGCCGGGCAGGATATCCAAACCTGCTACAAATTTACAGGGTAATCCCTGTATTTTTTAACGGCCCTGTAAAAAGCTTCTATGTTTTCAAAAGGCACATCAAGCTGAATGTTGTGTGTCGGCGCAAGTAAAAATCCTCCGCCCGGCGCACAATCCCTGATTCTTTCTGCAACCTCTTTTTCAACATCAGCCGGGCTGCCGAAAGGCAGTGTCTGCTGGGTGCTGATTGTCCCCCACATCCCTATCCTGCTGCCATATTTCTTTTTTATTGCGGCTGGGCTCATCGATTCAGGCTGAATCGGATTTAGCAGGTCAACCCCAACCTCGACCAGGTCATCTATAATCGGCTCAATAAAGCCATCACTGTGAAATGCTATTTTTATGTTCCTGTTCTTTTTCTTAAGCTCACCTATCATGTACCACATTTTGGGTTTTACCATTTCCCTGAACGTTGCCGGAGACATCAAAAGAGTGTGCTCCCCGCCCAGATCATCAGCGAGCCATAGAAGGTCGGCTCCCCTTTCAATTAATTTGAAGCCAAGCTTTAAATGATATTCGACGGACATGTCCATTATCTTATGTGCAATACCCTTATTGGCCACAATATCTATCATGCTTTGTTCCATGCCGCGCAGGTATTTGAATGCTTCAAAAATTGAACAGTCGATAATTCCGCAGATATAATACTGACTGCCGTAATTTTTTATCACTTCTTCAGCATAACTCATATCTTCATTGTCCGGATTAGGTGGAACATAGGAGCTGATTTTGTCATCGTTCGCAAGCGGAAATTCAACAATCTCAGTATAATAACCTGTACCATTAATAGTGCTGTAGGGTACTTTCCTCCATTTGATGCCCCAGTCATCGTAGTAAGTTACAGCTGGGGTATCCCTGTAATAACCGGTCGACATCCCATAAGTCAGGAGCAGCATGTCATGGCCGAACAATATATCAAGCTCAGTCATTCCCTGATATTTTTCTGTAGTTTTTCCTTTAATGCCT
>CAYNMO010000222.1:0-2100 GCA_964398155.1 uncultured Actinomycetota bacterium
TTCTGTTTAAAATAAAATACACCATCTTTAGAATTCCACGGTTTTTTTAAAATAGCCGCACATAACTTTGACGTAAAATTTGCAATTAAGATTTGCCTAATTTCACTAAAAAACAAACCGGCAAGTCCTTCAACTGACTTGAGCAGTACATTACCAGTAAAACCATCACAGACTACTACATGAGCAGCTCCGTCAAACAACTCTCTGCCTTCTATATTTCCACAAAAATTAATTTCTTTAAATCCTTTTAGCAGGTCATAAGCCTGAATTGAAAGCTCATTTCCCTTCCCTTCTTCGCCTCCGACATTTAGAAGCCCTATTTTGGGATTAGGTATATTTAATATATTTTCATAATATATTTTTCCCATAAGTGCAAACTGTTTTAAATATTGTGGTTTGCAGTCTGCATTTGCTCCGGCATCTATTATGAGAACAGGTTTGTCGGCAATCGGGATGACTACGGCTATTGCCGGCCTTAAAACACCTTCCAGTCTTTTTGCATTTAGTAATGCGCTTGCCATAACAGCTCCGGTATTACCTGCAGACACAAAAGCCCCATCGGGATTTTCTGCAAGTATTTTGGTTCCAACATATATTGAGCTGTCTTTTTTATGCCTCACAACATCACTTGGATGGTCGTTCATTAGAACTTCCTGTGTACAGTTTTCAATTTTAAATACTTTTAAATCTATATTTAAATCTTGAGCTGCCTTCTCTATCTTGTCCTTAATGCCCACTAAGACTATTTCAGCACTATATTTAAGATATGCATCATAGGCTCCTTTTATTATTTCAATAGGAGCAAAATCCCCACCCATCGCATCAATTATTATTGGTCCGCTCACCATTTACTCCAATAATTACTTTTTTTATATTGACTGGCACCAGTTAATTAACATGGTTGCCAAAAAACTTTTCGACTAAATTTAGCTTAATTTTTTGCAACTGTACAGTTGCCATCTGTGTCAGATTAAAACATCCTGACCAAAGCAAGCTTTAATGCCAGACTGCCTGCCCAAGCTTCCTAGTATTTTTGACACACTAAAATATTTGCAAATTTTTCTTAATTTATTTCTACAGATTAATTTTTCACTTGAAATCAATTGAAAATTAATTTTAAACAGGTAAGCCTATCAGCATATCAACATCGACCTGATTTTTAACAACTTCAACCATTGTGTCGATCTTAACCAATTCATGAAATCGTACTTTCCCAATTATTTCATTGATTTTTTCCATTGTTGTTAAAGTATCAAAAGGAACAAGCACCACTGGCACTCCAAGCTCCTCCGCTCTATTTGTAACTACGGTCGGAGGCTGAAAATTCCCGGTAAGTATCAGACACTTTGTATCTGTCTCAAGAGCAGCAAGCTGTACATCTGCCCTGTCGCCACCGGTTATTACGGCTTTGTTTGTTTGTTTTTTAAAAAATATCAGTGCCTGTTCTTCGCTCATGGCTCCAATCATGAAAGAAGATATAAGCTCATCAACTTTTTCTTTTGCGCATATAACTTTACCTTCAAGCAGATCAGATACTTCTTTTATGGTGAAAGAAGACAATGTCTTGTCGAAATAAATTGATCCATGATCCTTTAAAAAAAAAAAAAAAAAAAAAGGAAGAATAATGTCTGTCAGATAATCAGCCTGGTTTTGGGGAATCCAGTTTATTATGATACCTCCGAAATTATCACCTAAAAACTCTTTGGCAATAAGAACCTTGTCCGCAATCTCAGTGGAATACCTTAAAATTAAAACAGCTTTTGCTTTTAGTCTGAAACATATATCTTTTGAAGAAATGCCAAGAAACATGCCGCTTTCAATATTGCCTGCGCCTTCAAGCAGGACAATATCCTTGCCATGCTTTATTTTAAGGTAAGATTTTTCAATTACATTTAGAAAACTGCTTGAGAACTCATTATCTCTCAGGCCTTCCCTGTAATAATTCTGGGTTAAAACTACTGGTGCTATATCTTCAATTTCATCCTTGATGCCAAGCACTTCTTCAATATACATCGCATCTTCATCAGTCGTGATTCCATTAATTCGCACAGGCAGAGTCCCGGCAGGTTTCATATAACCTACTTTAATGCCTCTCTCAAT
>CAYNMO010000222.1:2110-4174 GCA_964398155.1 uncultured Actinomycetota bacterium
CCGAATAAGCTTCATTGGATACAAAATATAAAGGAACCATCTCAGCCCTCCTTTAACATTATCAGGATCAGACACCGGATATAAATTATTTATATTAATATTTACTGCCGAATCTGCAAAAAAAACCAGTAACTTCAGCTTTAACAGTTAAAAATTTCATAATTTACTGGATATTTAATGAAAATACATCCCCACCTGCGATATTTTTTAAAATATTTAACAATAACAATTAAGTATATGGGGTATTGCTTAACTTGCAAACTTTAACAGTTTATAATTTTTAGATTTCTCTAGTCATTTCACCATTATTATTTTATATGCAAGGCGCAGTTTTAAAGAAAAAGTTTTGATTTTAAAAATAAATTATTTTTAAAATCAATTTGAATAATTTTAATTAAAAATTAACAAAACAGTTATTTTATTATTTGGCAGCTGCAGCCGGTGCTTTTTTCTTTTCACCTGTTTGAAGAACCTGCCTGTTGTCGTAATAACCGCAAGTCAGACAAACTCTGTGTGCAAGTTTTTTTGCGTGACATCTTTGGCATTCGACAACATTAACCGGAGTTAATTTGTCATGTGTCCTTCTTTTATCTCTTTTTGATTTGGATGTATTACCCTTTGGAACAGCCATTTATATGAACCTCCTGATAAATTTATATTTATATATTTATTAATACTTTAAGCTGGTAATAAAACGAAAATACAAGTTATAGAATATATCACAAAATTTTATTAATGCAACTAATTAAAATTTAACAAATAACTTTTTATAATAAATTATATGATAAATATATTATTTTATTCTTTACCTTCTCCCGGCATCGAGGTTTTGAATTGTTCTCTTCCTTTTTCAATGGCCGATAAAATTTTATGTAGTGCAGCTTCAAGACCTGCAAGCTTTTCATCTGCATAATCTTCTGCTTCAAGCCTTATAGTCCTTGATTTGGCTTCCGTAATTGATAAAATGCTTTCTGCTTTTCTGCTGGCATTCTTTAGTATTTCTGTCTCACTGACAAGCATTTCAGCACGCTCTTTTGCTTCCCTCATTATTCTTTCAGACTGCCTCTTGGATTCTTCAATCATACCTTCTCTTTCTTTGACTATCCATCTGGCCTGCCTGAATTCTTCAGGAAGAACATTCCTAAGCTCGTCGAGCATCTCATATATTTCATTTTCACTGATCATTATATTAGAAGTAAAAGGGACTTTTTTACTTTTATCCAACAGTCCTTCTATTTTATCTATTATTTCTAATGCATCCATTTTTTCTCCATGACTAAAATTACTGATAATTATTTCTTATAATCTGTTCTCTGTAATTAACATGCTTTTAGAGAACTATTCAAAAATATTTGTACTGAAACTTCTTACAATATCTTCTTCAACTTCATCAGGTACAAGACCTTTTATGCACCCTCCCAGCCCCGCGACTTCCTTTACGGCACTTGAACTTAAGTATGCATATCTTGGATTTGAAACCAAAAAAAATGTTTCTATTTCCGGAGCAAGCTTTTTATTCATTTGCGCCATTTGAAGCTCATACTCAAAATCAGAAATTGCACGAAGACCTTTTACAATAACCTGAGCATCCCTTTGGCTTGCCAAATCAATAAGCAGCCCTTTAAAAAAAATTATTTCTATATTTTTTAAATCAGCAAGAGACCTGCCTATAAAATCAATTCTTTTATCAACAGAATATAAGGGTGATTTTTTAGGATTGTCAGATACAGTAACAATAACTTTATCAAATACCTGAGCACATCTTCTAATAATATCCCTGTGTCCTTCCGTGATAGGATCATATGTTCCGGGGCATAATGCTGTTTTCTTCATTTAAGTGTATTCCCAAAAGAATTACTTTTAAAAGTGTAAATAATAATTTTTCACACTCTTAATTATTTCTTCTGTAATATTTATTATTTTGACAGGTATACTACTTTCTTTTCACCAAAAAAGCGTTCCTCCAGGCGGGCAATTGCAGCCGGGGTGGTAAACAGGAAGGTAACATTGCCCGGCTTTACCGCATAATGGCTTGCCGCAACTATCTCCAGAGATTGTACTGTT
>CAYNMO010000223.1:0-4165 GCA_964398155.1 uncultured Actinomycetota bacterium
AATACAAAATTATATCAGATTGCACTTTTACCTGCGATTTGCAGAATATAATAAAAAAAATACAGGAAAAAATTATGAGTCTTGAAATTTGTGAAACCAGCACTCCCCAAAAGTTTGCCTTAAAAAAATCCAGATTTATTAGAGACAGAGTACAGCTTATCATAGAGCCTGGTGCAGTATTCAGTTTTATAATAATAAGCGACGAGCTTTATTCCAGACAAAAAAAAGTATATTTTCCTATTTTTAAAAACATGATATTTTCTAAAACTTCAGGAGATTATCAGCAAAATAATACCCCGGTTATTTTTAAAGGAAGTGTTATAGAGGACGATGAGAGGGGAATGATTTATTCTGTAATACAAAAAAATAATGAAAAAGAAAATCGGAAATATGGTGATTACAAAAAAAATCTTGATAAAGATATCTCCTTAATAATAAACGGAATGAATCAGGAAATATCCAACCAGAAAAAATTTCTAAAAAAGGGCAGTCTTACCAGATCTCAATATAGTGATAATATAAAAATACTTGTAAATTCATATACTGATATTGTAATGGCAAAATCAGACAAAGAAATAAACTTAAGAAGCGATGACAGAAGCGAAATAAACAAGTTTTATGGGAATATGATTGCAGGGCTTGGCAATAATAATGCGAGCAAAGATATTGTATCGGGGCCGGAAAATCCTGAAATAAAAGACGATATTAAATAATTACCTGACAGTAAATTTTGTTAATTTTTTAGATATCTTATATTTTAATTAACTGCCCAAAAGTAAAAACATAATAGCCTGTTTTAAACATCTGATAGAATTAACTTTGTAATTTATATATATTTCCTTAACTGATTTCTTTTTAATTACCTTCTAAAAACGATGTAATTAAAAATATTTTAAGATTAATTTTAATAGATAATTCACTTAAGCCTTAAGTTAATAACAGGTAACATATTAGTTTGGCATAAAATATATTATTAGTCAGGGGATATAATTGATAAAAATGGTGGCAATTGATCTTGATGGAACTTTACTTGATTCAAAATCAAAAGTAAGCCGGGAAAATATTGCAGCAATAACTAACTGCAGGAACAAAGGTTTAAAAGTTGTAATAGCCAGTGCCAAACCTCCGCTAATAGTAGGCAGACTGGCAAGAAAAATGAAGCTTGATACTCCTCAGATCTCTTATTCCGGCGCACTTGTTATCAAAAATTTAAATGAAATAGTTTTTGAGATTCAAATTCCCCAAAAAGAATGTCTGGAGATTATAAAATACTGCAGGGAGTGGGGCAAAGGACTGACACTGGGGGTTAATAACGGATTACTGTATTACGAAAAGAAACACCCTTATCTAAAAATAGTTACAAATACTGGTGACAGGATAGCCAAAGTCAGAGACATTGCATCAGATGTAATAATAAACAGCGCTATAATGTTTTCCATATCCGGATACGAAAAGGACGGCTTTGAAGATTATCTTAAAAGCAATATAAAATCCGAAACGATAAAAATAGTAAGAGGCAGTCCGGAATCCCTGCTTATATTTAACAGCAAGGCAGATAAATTCTTGGCAGTTCGAAAAATAATGGAAATGTATGATATTTCCAGAGAAGAATTAATGGCAATTGGTGACAGCTACAATGATTTTGAAATTATTAAGTTTGCTGGAACTGGTATTGCTATGGGTAATTCAGTAGAAGATTTAAAAAAGATAGCCGACTTTATTGCACCCGATAATAATAACAACGGAGTTGCTTTTGCAATAAACAGGTATGTTTTTGATCAGATCTGAATTTATAAAAAACATTGACAAAAATATTCTTGACGTTAAAATTCAATGGAACTCTCTGGGACAGGTAATAAAATATATTGCAGACAAAATTCATCTTGTTTTTATCTCGCAGGAGTAAATTCATCTTGTTATGGTCTGCCATTAGGGAAATAAGCTTTTTCTAAATTGAAGAAACTTAAAAACTATAGTAAAATCTAGAGTTTATAAAGTTATAAAATTTATTTTTTATTTTTATTTTTATTCCTGTTTAAAAAACAGGCTGGCCTTATTTTTTAGGCAGGCCGTAAATTACAAAAAACACAAATTTAATTATTATTTTTAATGAATATTAATTTATTTTATAAAATATTACTTGTAGTCCTTGCATATTTACTGGGTTCTTTTCCGACTGCTTTTATCATATTTAAAGCTAATAAAGGCAAGGATATAAGGAGTATGGGCAGCGGGAATGTGGGAGGCACCAATGTCTTGAGGTCCGCTGGCCCCGGTCTTGCTGTTCTGACCATTTTGCTTGATATTTTAAAGGGATTTCTTCCTGTTTTAATGGTTTATTTGTTTTTCCCGGGTAGTAGTATTATATATATAATTACATCTGTATCTGTTTTATTAGGGCATGTTTTTCCTGTTTTTTTGAAATTTAAGGGGGGCAAAGGAATTTCAACTACTGGAGGTCTGATAGTTGCGACTTGTGCTCTGCCCCTGCCTTTTTTTATGCCCACACCTTTTTTGGCTGCAAATCTGGTTTTAAGAATTGCCCCCGCATTCATTATAATATTGTCTGTGCTGATTATTTTTTTTATTACCAGGATAATGTCATTAGGGTCATTGGTGGCAACAATAATAAATCCTTTTGTATTTTTAATTTTTAGATACGACAACCCTGTAGTTATTGCTGCGGCCATTTGGTCAGTAATTATTTTAATAGCGCATAGGGAAAATATAAAAAGACTGCTTAAGGGTGAAGAAAAAAAAATTTTAAGAAAAAAGAAAGAAGGATAAATGGAAATTGAAATAGGAAAAGGAAAAATGGGGCGCAGAGCCTATAGCTTTGATGAGATTACAATTGTCCCAAGCAGAAGAACAAGAGATCCTGAAGATATTGATATTTCCGTTCAGATTGATAAATTTAAATTTGGAATCCCATGCCTTGCGTCTGCAATGGACGGTGTTGTGGATATAAAACTTGCCATAGAAATGGGCAAGATGGGAGGTCTGGCTGTTTTAAATCTTGAAGGTATTCAGACAAGATACGACAATCCTGATGAAGTCCTTGAAAGAATATCCAAATTTTCAAAAGAAGAAGCCACAAGAAAGATGCAGAAAATATATGAAGAACCGGTAAAAGAAGAGTTGATTGCTAAAAGAATCATGGAAATAAAAGCCGGAGGAGTTATTGCCTGTGCCTCTCTTACTCCTCAAAGAGTGGAAAAATATTATAATATAGCAATCGAAGCAGGCCTTGATATACTTGTTATCCAGGGTACTGTTGTAAGTGCCGAACATGTAAGTAAAACAGTTGTACCCCTTGATTTAAAAAAGTTTATTCCTGAGTGTCCAATTCCCGTAATTGCTGGGGGCGTTGCTTCTTATTCCACCGCACTTCATTTGATGAGAACCGGTGCTATCGGAGTGCTTGTTGGTGTAGGGCCTGGAGCAGCCTGCACTACCAGACAGGTGCTTGGAGTCGGTGTTCCTATGGCTACAGCAATTTCAGATGCATCTGCTGCGCGCATAAGGCATCTGGAAGAAACAGGAAAATATTGTTTTGTTATAGCAGATGGAGGAATGAGAACCGGTGGAGATATTGCCAAAGCTATTGCATGCGGAGCAGACCTGGTTATGATAGGAAGCCCTATATCCAAAGCAAAGGAAGCACCAGGCAGAGGATATCACTGGGGAATGGCTACTTTTCATCCTGAACTTCCAAGGGGAACCAGGATAAAAACTGAAGTTACTGCAACTTTAAAAGAAATTCTCATAGGACCTGCGCATGAAAATGACGGCACGCTCAATCTTTTTGGTGCTTTAAGAACTTCCATGGCTACATGCGGTTATGAAAATATAAAGGAATTCCAAAAGGCAGAAGTCATGATAGCTCCCTCTATAAAAACAGAAGGCAAGGTTGAGCAAAGAGCACAGAAAGTTGGAATGGGTTAAGCCCTTAATTTTTAAAAATAAAAAAGATTGGCCGGATATGCAAAAAAACAGTATCGAAAATATTATCGTCATTGATTTTGGTGGCCAGTACAGCCAGCTTATTGCCAGACGAGTAAGAGAGCTTAGAGTTTTCAGTGAACTTGTTCCCTTTGACATGCCGCTGGAAATGATAAAAGCAAAAAATCCTAAAGGTATTATCCTGTCCGGATCTCCATACAGC
>CAYNMO010000224.1:0-4144 GCA_964398155.1 uncultured Actinomycetota bacterium
GCAGTTATTTGTTATTGAGCTTTGGTATATTGACAGAAATCTAACTTTCTCATTAAAAACCCTCAGCTGACTGCCAAACTTGCTCTCTATTTCTTCGACTATTATTTTTGAAATAGTTTTTCGCTTTTCAAAAGCATTAATTATTATTCCAGCTACTTTAATTCTTGTAAAATATTTCTTGTTTAAGCTATTTATGATTTTATTAAGATAGTCGATATCCACAAAAGAATAAGGCTCTGCCTTTACAACTACAAGTATATTTTCAACATAGATTAGCGCAGCAGTAGATAAAACAGTAAAACTGGGAGCGCAGTCAATAAGCAGATAGTCGAATTCCCATGGCTTTATAACATCAAAGAGCATATTCCTGATAAGCAGATTTCTCTAAACAGACTTATATCTTTTACCATCATCTACGGCTTTTTCAATTAAAAAATCAGTAAGATAATCGTCGACAAGGGAAATATTATTAGAAGACGGTATTAATGAAATATTATCATTAATTTTAATTATATAATCCTTTAAATTTATTTTATTTCCTTTTAAATAATTAGTAATCATGGAATCAAGGTTGTTGCCCGATGGGCTGACATTGCCTTTGCCAAAAGAATACACAAGATTTGCCTGGGGGTCAAAATCCATGAAAAGAACCTTTTTATTGTTTTTATTTGCAAGATAAAAACCATAATTAAAACAAATAGTAGTTTTACCGGTACCACCTTTAGCATTAAAAAATGCAACCTTTTTCATTCATCATATTTTTCTGTTGCGATTTACTAAAAATATAAAAAGATTATGTAAAATATTTATAAAAAAATTATATAATAATTAAAAAGAAAAATCTATACATAAAAGTTAATTTAAATCATTTGTATTGCAAAATATAGAAATAAAACCGCTGCAAAAGTTTTAATATTATCAATATTGCTTTAATATATAATACTTAAAAGTAAAAGGTATTCCTAAAATGGCAAAAACAATTGAAGAGATAAATGAGAAGATAAAAAGCGGAAAGGCCGTCGTCCTTACTGCAGAAGAAATAATTTCTTATGCAGAGGAAAACGGAGTAAAAAAAACCGCGGCTGATATTGACGTGGTAACTACTGCCACTTTCAGCCCTATGTGCTCGACGGGTGCTTTTCTTAATTTCGGGCATTCTGACCCTCCTATCAGAATGACAAAGATCTGGCTTAATGATGTTCCTGCATATGCAGGGCTTGCTGCCGTGGATGCCTATATCGGAGCCACCGAATTGTCTGAAACAGAAGGAATGGCTTATGGAGGTGCTCATGTTATTGAGGCTCTTATAGCAGGAAAGAATATAAAGCTCCACGCTACTGCTTATCCGACTGACTGCTACCCCAGAAGAGAAATTAATACATATATAAACAAAGACACCATTAATCAGGCATATCTTTTTAACCCAAGAAATGTTTATCAGAACTATTCCGTTGCAACAAACTCATCTTCCAAAACTATCTATACATATATGGGCAAACTGCTGCCAAATTTTGGCAATGCCACATTTTCAAGTGCCGGCCAGTTAAGCCCCATGTTAAATGATCCTTATTACCGCACGATTGGAATCGGAACAAAAATATTTTTTGGCGGAGGCATCGGCTTTGTTTCCTGGCAGGGAACCCAGCATAGTCCGGAAACAGAAAGGCTGGCAAACGGAACTCCTGTCGGAGGTGCCGGGACACTTGCTTTAATAGGAGACTTAAAACAGATGTCTGTTGATTTCATAAAAGCAGCTACTTTTACAGGTTACGGGGTTACCATGTTTGTCGGCGTTGGAATCCCAATTCCCGTAATTGACGAAGAGATGGTTGGGTATCTGAAAGTCAAAGATGAAGATATTTTTGCAAATATTTATGACTATTCAGTTCAAAGAAGAAATAAACCTGTATACGGAAAGGTAAATTACAGGGAGCTAAGAAGCGGCAAAATAACTATTAACAAAAAAGAAGTGCCGACTGGTTCTATTTCAAGTTATCCCAAAGCCAGAGAAATCGCATCTATCCTGAAGGACTGGATAAAAAAAGGCTCATTTACGCTAACCCAGCCTGTTGAGAATCTGCCAATGCAGGGAATGTCAAAACCTTTAAAAATTGTAAGCGAGGATGAACTATAAAAATGGCAGTAGAAAAACTTATGCTCAAATTTCATACAAAAATTATTAAAAAACCGATAGTTTACCGTATCGTTAAAGACTTCGATCTGGAATTTAATATTTTACGTGCTGAGATAACTTCTGATCTCGAAGGAAAGATGTTAATTGAAATAAAGGGCCAGAAAGAAAAAATAGCTGAGTGTAAAGCTTATCTCGTGCGGGAAGGTGTGGAATTAAAAGAGGCTTCAAGGGGCATTATTCTTGATACTCAGATCTGCGTCAATTGCGGAATATGCGTTTCTCTTTGCATAGGTAAAGCACTATATTTAAAAGCGGAGACATACGAAGTTGATTTTGACAAAGATAAATGTATTTTATGTGGACTTTGTCTAAACTGCTGCCCGGTAAACGCTATCAGATCACAGCAATAAAAACAAAGGGATGGCTTAGAAAACCATCCCCCTTAAAACTTCTACATTTCTTCAAACTGATCTTTTTCGGCACCACATTCCGGACAAACCCAGTCCTCCGGCAGATCTTCAAACTTAGTTTTTGGTGCTATCCCATTATCAGGATCTCCAATAGCAGGATCATAAACATACCCACAGACCGTGCATTCCCAGCTTTTCATAGTAAAGCCCCTTTCTTAGTCTTCTTTTCCCCAGTATTTATCAGCTTCTTCTTCCATTTTATCAAGTCTGGTATAATAATCCGGAAATTCCGTTAAATGCGCAAGAGCAATTTTCGCTGTCATTAACGGATCATCATTGGTAACATTTGTATCCGGGCCTTCAGTTCCATGCTCCAGCTCAACATCCATTCCCCTTCTGAACTGCTCCACATCCCATCGGCTCCAGTCTACTCCCAGTTTTTCGCCGGTTTCTTTTGCCTTTTCTTCTGAAAAAACTTTTTTACCCATCTCTGCCCTCCAGTTTATATTTTTAAATAATGTCTGATCTAACTAATTTTAGTAATTTGGACAAATCAAGATCTCTGAATCCCCAATTTTTATTTACAATATACTGTCTTAGTATCCTAATTTTAGTATTTTGGACAAATCAATATCTTTGTAACCATCTATTATAAGATCAGCTTCGTTGGCAAGCTCTTCCCTTGAGTATGTATTAACAATGGCAATTCTTTTCATGCCGGCATTTTTGGCAGCCTGAAGCCCTATAATTGAATCCTCAAACACCACGCATTCCAGGGGGCTGACACCAAAAGTATCTGCTGCTTTTAAATAAATTTCAGGATCAGGCTTGCCTTTTTTTACATGATCCCTCGCAAGTTTTAAATGAAAAAACTCATGAAAACCAAGCTTGTCAAATATTATTTCCACCTCCCTGTGCCTGCTGTTTGTAGCAAGACCAACTTTTAAATTTTTACTGACTTCGCCGAGCAAATCATAAACGCCGGGAAGAGCCTTGACGTCTCTGCTCATCGTCCTTACATATCTTTCTTTTAATGTATTCTTTATACTCTGCTTATACTCAAATCCTCTGCTTTTAAGTATTTCTTTAACCAGCTCCTTCCAGTTAAGTCCAAACATCGCTTTTTCTTCTTCTCTTGTCATAATAATCCCGCGGTTTTGGAAAAATTCCCTGGTTACTCTTTCAGCGATCTTTTCACTGTCAGCAATAGTCCCGTCCATATCAAAAACAACTGCTTTTATCATTTGTCAGACTCCTAAAAATATACTTTGGCCGTAATTTGATATAAAATCATATTAATATTTTATCCGTAACTTTCAATTTTAAATAGATTTATTGTTTAAATTTTAAAAATTTTTATTTTACCAAAAATATTTATAAAAAATTTTTAACTATATGAAGGCAGAAATCTATTATTTAAAATAATTATCAATATTTTAGAATTTTTAATATTGCTTAAAAGGTTCGCGCAAATGAAGCAATCTGATAATATAGATTATGGCGCTTTGAAAAAGATAAGGCTGACTGAAGGTAAAATACTGATAAGGCCTCTGAAAAAAAAGGACCTTCCTCAGACCATGACCTGGCTTAAGGATTCGGA
>CAYNMO010000225.1:0-4085 GCA_964398155.1 uncultured Actinomycetota bacterium
TAAGCAAATAATTAACTAAAACTTAAGTTACTAATCAGGAATTAATTAGTGTCTGGTGAGTAACTGGCCAGAATGGTCTAATAAGGTAAATTTTAAGCTGATTCAGGCAAATAATTTTCTAAAAACCGAGTTATCAGCAAGGAACCAGTTAAAAAGTTTAGACAAAGATCTTTGCGGCACTAATCAGAAATAACTCAGAGGGTTGGTTGGGGCGCCTTTTATTCTTACTTCAAAGTGAAGGTGAGGTCCTGTTGTAAATCCTGTTGTACCGACATAGCCTATTACCTGGCCTTTCTGAACAAACTGACCATTGGATATTGCAAATCCAGAAAGATGAGCATAAAAAGTTGCAAAATTACCGCCATGGTATATTAAAATGCAGTACCCATAGCCGCCGTCATATCCAGCCTTAATAACCTGACCTGTTTCCGCTGCATAAACAGGAGAACCGGAAGGTGAATAGATATCAACTCCTGAATGAAATTTAGAGCCTCCCGATGAAATTCTTCTGTAACCAAATCCGCTTGAAATTTTACCCAAAACAGGCCATAGAAGTCTTCCGGATGGAGCAGAGCCATAGCTGTAACTCTGGAGAGTGTTGTTTATCTCCTGCTCTTTTTTTGCAAGCTGGTTTTCCATGGTTATGAGTGCCTGTTTGTTTGCTGTCGCGGATGTCAGCAGTTCCTTTTTTTGCTTATAAATTGCATCAAGCTCTGCTTTTTTCATCTCCTCATTTTTTATCAGCCTGTCAAGATCAGTTTTTTGTTTTGTCTGGTCATCGCGAAGTTTTAAAATATTGTTTTTGGTTTCAAGGAGCACTTTTTTCCTTTCCATTATCTCCTTAATTATTTCTGCATCTTTTTTTAGGATGGAAGCAAGCATCTTTAAGCGTGTAAAAAAATCAACAAATCCTTCAGCTTTAAAAATAACATCAAGAATGCTTCTGTTCCCTCTCTTGTACATTTCTGCAGCTCTTTTATTAAGAAATACAGAACGCTGGTTAATTTCTTCTTCAACAACAATGATTTCTTTTTCTTTTGCCGTAATAGCCAGAGACAGATCTGTTATTTTTAATCTGGTTTGCTCTAATTTGTCCTTTAAGCCAGAGAGCACTTCCAAAGCCGAAAGCATGTTCTCTTCAACGATGCTTACCTGGCTGATGTATTGCTCTTCCTCTTTTTTGGCGTCCTCTAATTTTTTCTGTGTTTCTTCTTTTTCTTTTTTTATATTGTTCAGCTCATTTTCGATTGTGTCCCCAAATAAATTTAACGGACTTGCCGAAAATAAAAAAATCAGCAAAACGATAAAAATTATAGTTTTAAATAATGTTTTTTTAAAATTCATAAATTTGCCTTTTTAAAAATAGAAATAAATTATTTTCAGCTGTATATAAAAAAAATAATTTTAGCAATAATTTATTTTTAAAACAGGTTTTAATTTTTTTATTTTATCACTTAATTGCCTGTTGAAAAATTTTATGGAGAAAAATTTAAAAGAGGATGTTCATTTTGATACTTATCATTTAATTGATCTGGTTTTGCTGATACAGGCAATACCTTTTAAGGACTGAACCCGCGAAAACAGAGACAAGCAAGTTTAGGGCTCAAACTTTAATATTTCACTCTAAATTTAACTGCAACAGGGGATGTTAAAAATATGATATAAACTTTAGGTCCATAAAAAACACGTGCAACAATTCCGTGGCTTTTATTTCAGTATCTGGCATTTAATTTAACTGCTGCCGGGGAATAAAAATATAATACAAACTTCAGGTCTATAAAAAAACCGGTGTGACAGGTGCGAGGCTTTTATTTTAAAATCTCACACTTAATCTCGCTGCCGTTCAGGCTTTTAACAATTTCTCTTAGGCTTGAATCAGCAAAAATAGATACCGCAAGTTTAAGGCTTTTATTTTTTTTGAGGAGATCCATATTTAAATGGTATATCTTTTCAAGCTCATGACTATCAAGAATTTCCGGAATGCAAATACTGTCTTTATTAAAATTAATATTCTTATGGTTTTCCTTCAGATAAGCTATAAGGGTTTTATCTTTTTCTATATATAAATTTATCATGAAAAGCGCATCCTCAAACATATTTTGTGTGGTGGGTTTCCACTCAATTCTTTCAGTATCCCTGCTTTCTTCGGATATGTTTTCATTTACAAGTATCCAAACCGGTCTGTCGTTTTCTGAGAGAAATAAAAAATGCGTAGGATTAATGCCACCCTCATAAGGATGTTCGGTTCCTATTAAGATTTGAGCTGTAAATGTAGACAACCAAGCCTCCTCAGGCAGATGTTTTTACACATAATGACTATATTATGATAACAAAAAAAATAAAAAAAATAAATGTCATTAGCTCGGAAATATTTCAATCTGACAGAAAAGAATTTTGGTTCTTGACCAGACGAAAACTCGCAGGTATCTGCTGCGTTTATTAATTTCTTAAGCGAGTTTATCTGATTTTTGGGGTGAATAAATCAGCGAGTGTTTTTTCCTTCCTGAATTTGAAATTTACAGAAAGCCTTACAGATCTGTTTATTTGTCTTGGTATCATAATTAATATCAAAAGAGGGATCATTATAAGGTAAATGCCGGATTCTTTGAAAAAGAATAAAAAAACTCCGGAGAAAATAATTCCTGTCGTTATAGCCCAGATCATATTTTTTGCCCAGAAAAGTCCTGCCAGTATGCCTGCTGCAACTATCGGAATAGTAAGTGGGTTAACGGAAAGTAAAAAACCCAAAAAAGTTGCAATACCCTTGCCGCCTTTAAATTTAAGATAAGGAGTATAATTATGCCCTGCTACAGTGGCTGCGCCTGCCAGCATGGCAAGGAGCTGGTTATGAGACGCATTAAGGAAAGTAAAATCCTGCAGGCTTAAAAAATTAAGAACAAAAAAATAAATTACCCATCCTTTGGCAACATCCAGAATAATTCCCAGTATTCCCCATATTTTGGAGACATTAAATACCAGATTCCATCCCCCGGGGTTATTATCTCCTATTTCAGTCAGATTTTTCCCGGCGGCAGCTTTTGCGATAATCTGGCAAAAAGGTATAGCCCCTATAAGAAAAGCTGCTGCTAAAAATCCCAAATCCTTTAATATCAAATTTACAGTCACTTGTGTTCCTCATAACTACATAATTTAATAAAGCACTCAGTATAAGTAGACATTTAAAAAGAAAAAAAGTGTCTTAATTATATATATAATTTTTAATTTATAGTGATGTTTATAATGCCAGTAAAAAAATTTATAATACCAGTTTAGATAAATCGTTTTGACCATATTTAGAAATATACAAATTAAAAAATAAATACTAATTAGCATAAAAATGTTATAAAATTTATAACTATATTGCAATTATTTGGAGTGAGGTAGTGATAAGTGTCAACAATAAAAGAAGCACTGCTTGAATTGGGTAAAAGCCTGCCATCCAGGTTCATTGAAGCAAAAAATGAAATTTTATGGATGACATATACTGTTGCTGAGCGCAAATCCTTCTTAAGCAAGCAAAGACTTTTTTACAGATGCAGAATTAAAATTGATGAAAGCCGAAAGATGCTGCTATTTTTTGAAATACTGGCCGAAGTAGGGTCAGGAATTTCAACGGGAGGTGATTTTGGCGATAGCGGGATGAGTACAGGATTTGGCTTTAAGGCTGAAACAACAAGTTATAAAAGCGGCGGAAGACAGGGGACTATCGAGGAGCAGAGTATTTTATTCGGCAAAAAGTATGAATACATCTTTGATTATAAAAAAATAAGAGAAGATATTAAATCAATTGCCGAAAAATTTGGATATGGTTTTGAAGTCACGCTGAGAGAATCAGCCATTAATTAATTTTACAAATTAATTAAACTTCATTATATTGTCATTATTGATTTTATTGTATAATACGTTAAAAATAAAATAAGAATCAGGAGAGATTCAATGAAAAACAAGTTATTAGTAATACTGGTAGTTATTATAGTTATGGCTTCAGCAGTTTTGGTTTCATGCTCCAAGCCTGCTGCTGTATCAACATCAGCTCTAAAGACACTTAAACCAGGTATTCTTACCGTAGGAAGCGACGCAACATA
>CAYNMO010000226.1:0-3989 GCA_964398155.1 uncultured Actinomycetota bacterium
CCCAGCCGTATCCTCCTATAATAAAAGGATAAAAAAATATTTGGACATTGTTTTCATGATTTTTTTCTTTATTAATGTTTTCCTGAAAACCTGTAAGGAAGCTGTATTTTTTGGATCTCAATGTTTCTTTGGTGCCTTCAGTAATGCTGTCTTTTCCGTAAGCAGTTTTCTCTTGCAAATCCTTTAAAAAACTTTTTTCTTTGCAGCTGGTGTTCCCACAAGGATCTTTTAAAAAACTTTCTTCTTTGTGACAGGAGTTTTCCCTAAAACATGTTAAAGAATTGTTTTTACTGATAAGACCTTCCTGAAATATATACTCATCATGCTGCATCAGTTCCATGATTTGAGCGACCCGGGATAATGGCCCGTCAGCACCTGCAAGAATTTTTGTTTTAAGACAGGAAATTTTTCCGTTTTGACTTATAGAAACAAAAATATTCCCAGTTTCATTTAAATTAATTTGTCTGCCGGCTTTCCTTGCAGCTGATTCTTTACCATTGCTGCTTCGGCTGATATTTTGATCTGGACTTAAGGAAGATGCATTGATAAAACAGGCTGTGTTTAAATAATCTCCGCCTTTTTTCACAAACTCTTTAATCAAAAAATCAATAAAGATATTCCTGTCAAGAATATAACCCATGGAGCCTTTGATATTAGCCAGTCTGCCTTCAATATATGTTTCCATATGGCTTACTTCGTTGTTTATGCCTTTAATTTTATCACCGTAAAGCATGGTAAATGCTTTGGGGACAAGTTCTGCACACCTGACAGGAGTATCAGCATATTTTTTCTTTTCAACAAGGGCAACTCTTAAATTTCCGTCTGCCAAAAAATATGCAAGGCTGGCCCCGGCCGGTCCGGCTCCTATAATTATTACATCATAAATTTTATCTTTCATTTTTTTACATCTTTAAATTTTAAAAAAAGCATTTGATTTCAGGTTAGTATTTTAAAAAGTTTTTCAAGAAGATCGAGCTTTAAATCTGTAAATCCTTCAAAGCTGCCTACGTGCGCCTCGCTTTCTCTTCCCAGATCATAACAGGTTTTATTATCAATATTTATAAGTATTCCAGGAAGACCTATTTTTTCAAAGTCATCTTTGTGCTTAATATAAAAAGGTTCGCAGCAGCTTCCTCCAAAATACCTGACTCCGCTATTCTTTAATTCATTTAATGTATCCTTAAGGTTTTCATAATTTGTAACCGTTATTGTCTTTATATTATACCTGTCTGCAATTTTAACCGCTTCACCGGTGGAGCATTTACCGCATAAACTGCATCCGTCTTTTTTCCTGAACCTGCAGTCAGGCATTTTGGAACAGTAAGGAAGAAGGAAGACTTTAATTTTGTTTTTTGGCAGGAAGGTGCTGTTTACAAGAAATATATCATTAAAGTATTTAAGAGGAATGCCATATTTTTTAAAAACTATTTTATCAATGCATACACCAACAGCTTTTATAAGATCTTCTTCTTTTAATCCTTCGATTTTTACAGGATAGTCTCTAAAGAATTCGCCAACTCTGTTTTTAAATATTTCCCTGTCGGCAGGAATATTTTTTAATTTTGACTCAAGATCATTTAAAACCCTTTCCGGGTACAAAAAAAAGTCTCCGCTAAAATACACACTTCGAATTATCTTTCTTTTTATATCTATATTGGTGCTGCATTTTATGGTTTTTTTGCTGGATTTTGAAAATGAAGTCAGGAAATACTGGCTTTTTTTATCCTTTATCCTGTTAATATGGGCTGTGCTTTTAAAATACGGAAGCCTCTGGGATAATTTTTTCTTTTCCAGCTCACTTAATTCGCCATGATAAAATTCAATTCCAAACGACTCCGCAATACCGTCCAGAAGTTTGGAAATTATTTCCTCTCTTGAAGGGCAAAAACCAAGCTCCCTTGAGAGCCAGGTAACTCTTTCTTTTAAAGAATTTACATCTTTGTACCTTAATTTCTCAACAGGTATTCTTAGTGCTCTCAGCATCATGTCTATATCTAGATCAACAAGAAGCGTCCCCTGAAACATAAAAGCATCTTTTATTGAAGTCCCTCCTGAGCCTGATATTTTCCTGCCATTTACCTCTATGTCATTTCTTGGCCTGAATTTTGATTTTAGACCAAACCTGTTTATACCGTTTGAAGCTGCACTGCAAAATATTCTGTAAAAATCCTCAATACTCCCAGTTTTGAAAATCCCGTTTCTTGATGAAAAGATTTCCCATCCGACATCTTTGGTGTCCCAGTATAGTGCGCCACCGCCTGTAATTCTTCGGTTTATTTCAATTCCGTTATCCCTGCAATAATCGACCCTTAATTCTTTCTCAATTGTTTGAAACTGACCAATAAGTGCACTGTGCGGATTGAAACTTAGAAACCTTATAGTATCAGGAACAAGATTGTCTTCCTTTAACTCAAGAATTATACTGTCAAGAGCCATATTCTCGGCAGCACTCAATGAGCCGGTATCCAAAACTCTAAATTTTTTTTCTGATTTAATCATGTCTTTAAGCAAATTCATCTTAATTATTAAAAATATCTGTCTGATAAAATAAATTGGTTTCCGGAAAATAATTAGTAAAAACTAATAAGTTGGCAATATTTTAAGCTCAATATAAAATAATAATTTACTAAAAGCAGAGCTGTCTACAGGAAATCAATTAGCTTCCTCTAAATAATTGACCAAAGAAGGCAAATTTAGAGAAATTTAAGCACAGACTATGTGGATAATTCAGTACAAATTAAATTACCAACCAGGAGCTGATTATAATTAAACTAGTTCATTTTCCATTACTGCTGCCAATGTCAGCAGTTTTTCTTTTAGGACACTTGCTTATCGATAATACCCATTTTAAAAAAAGAGAATATTTTATTTTTCCTGAACCAATCTTTTCCTTCATTTTCAAAATCTTCCTTCGGCGTCAATAGTACTGATATGATGTCAACATATTTATCTAAATCTCTTATAGTTACAAGACAGTATAATATTAAAATAAATCCAGAAAAATCTTTACAGCTATTTTAATTTTTTCTTTTATTTCGTTTGAAGTAATTTTACCGCACATATTCAATAGTCTTTCTTTTGATATAACTCTTATCTGATGGGCCATGACAATTGAATCTTTGCCCAAACCGGAATCATCCAAATCCAGAAAAATCTCTGTGGGATAAATATTCCTCCCTGTTTTTAGTGAGGTCAATGGAATTACCGCTAATATCGCAAGAGCCTGGTTTACCTCTTCAGCTGAAACTACAATAACTGGTCTTATGTCTCTTTGCTCAGAACCTTTGATTGGATCAAGATTTGCCCAGAAGATATTCCACTGATATTCTACCATTCCGGAATTCTCCTTGAGGATTCATCATCGGACACAGAAAAAGCATCCATGATTTCATTTGTATCCTTCATAAATAAAGGGTCTTTAGAAGCTTCTTTCATTTCTCTGTAAAGATTTTCCTTTTCAATAGTTTTTGTATATAGTTGCAGTGCTTCACGAACGGCTGAACTTACAGAAGGTATGTAATTCTTTTCAGAATATTCTTTCAGTTTATCCATAAGGTCAACCGGTAAAGAAAAGGTTACATTTTTTAATTTTGCAGTCATATCAAATTTATTTCTATGTTTTTTAATGTTAAAGGTATATTACAAAACATATTAATAATTTACAATAGTAATATACAATATATATTTACATTAACTATCTTTACGATAAATAAATATAAAATAACTTTAAATTTATTTAAAAAACTCATCAGAATATTTTTTATGATTTTATTTTTAAAATAATTTGTTTTTAATATTTTTTTTAAAATTTAATAATATATAAAAAGCTGTGTTGTTTTTATTATTTTTAATTATAATGACTTTTTAAGATATGGAAAATAATGATGACTTAAAAAAAATCAGCAGCCCACAATATGTTCAGACAAGCCTTGCGGCTGCAATGACGCTTGGAATGGAGCCTGGAAGATTCAAGGAAAAGGTTAAGCTTA
>CAYNMO010000227.1:0-3983 GCA_964398155.1 uncultured Actinomycetota bacterium
ATAAATAGCATTTTTGTGTATAAAGGATAACCCTATAAATTTATATCCATTAAGACGCTCTCAAGGTAAGAATATTTTTAATTAACTGATTTGGCCAAATTTTGGATTTGTGCTAAAACCGTGCTCAAAAGGGGACTGTCCCCTATTTGTTTGGATTTGTGCTAAAACCGTGCTCAAAAGGGGACTGTCCCCTTTTTGCTATTTGCTGGGGAAAATATTTCGGATTATTTTTTACAAATAAATGCAATAAAATATATAATGTTTTGATTTATAATATTAAGAGATATTTAATATTATAAATCTGTTATTTTGTAAATCTTAGGTGAAGGACATATATGGATAAAATAAAAATTTGTCTGGTTGGGGCTGGGCGTGCGGGTGAAGTTCATGGAGATGTTTACAGTCTTTCTGTTCCTGACTGCGAAAT
Organism: uncultured Actinomycetota bacterium; assembly: GCA_964398155.1. GTDB lineage: Bacteria > Actinomycetota > Humimicrobiia > Humimicrobiales > Humimicrobiaceae > JAMDDL01. Next base: position 428 of record CAYNMO010000227.1, read on the forward strand.
TGTTTCTGTATTTGACACTGATATTTCAAAAGCAAAAAATCTGGCAGTAAAATACAGGATTGATGAAAAATTTGCTTTTGCAAAATTTGAGGATGCTCTTTCCTTCTCTGTTTTTGACTCAGTCGTAATAACAACTCCTACTTTTACGCATTTACTATACGCGGAAATGGCTGCAAAAAACAAAAAACATGTTTTTTGTGAAAAGCCAATGGCAATAACCGAAGAAGATTGTGACGCTATGATTAATATTTGCAGGGATGAAAATGTCCTTCTTCAGATTGGATTTATGAGAAGGTTTGATGCTGGCTTTGCCGGGGCAAAACAAATGATTGAAAACGGTGATATTGGCGATCCTCTTATTATAAAATCAGTAAGCAGGGGTCCGGGTCTTCCAGGCAAATGGTCTTTTGATATTAAAAACAGCAACGGAAACCTTGCAGAAGTTAACAGCCATGATTTTGACGCGGTAAGATGGCTTGCAGGATCTGACTATAAAAGAATATACGCTGTAGCCAAAAATTCAAAGAATCCTGATATCGGAAAAGAATTCCCCCAATTTTATGATAATGCTACGGTTTCTGCAACAATGAGAAACGATGTTTTCGGACTTATAGACAGCGTCTGTCCATGTGATTACGGATATGATGCCAGGGCTGAGGTTGCCGGAACGAAAGGGGTTTTATTTATCGGGAGTCTCCAGGAGCACACAACAGTTACCTGTACAAGAGAAAAAGGAATAGTCGCTCCCCAGATTTTAAGCTGGAAAAAAAGATTCCATGATGCATACATCGCCGAGGACAGGCATTTTATAGACTGTATAATAAATGGCAGACAGCCTTTTGTTACAGGTATTGATGGCAAAAAGGCGGTTTTGGCAGTCATAGCCGCAAATAAATCAGTTTTTACAGGAATGCCGGTAGACCTTTAAAAAACATAAAGGTTTCTGGTGAATAGCTGTCTAAAATGGTCTGATTAAGAAAATTTTAAACTTGGTTACAGTGAATGATTTGGCAAAAAAGACTTGTTTACAAGTGTCTAAATGGTTTCTGGTAAAAAATTTGGGGAAATAATCTTATGTGAAAAATATTAAGCTTAATTTAAGCAAATAATTCACTAAAAAATGATTATTGGAAAAATTCTAACCTTGATTTAAATAAATAATGCACTGAATACTGATTTCTTTACCAAAAAACTACTAATTTCCGCGTGGAAGATCTGTTTTTTTAGTAATTATAAAAACCTTTTTTCGTTTTTCTGCCTAAATATCCAGCCCTTACCATTTTTCTTAAAAGGGGGCAGGGTCTGTACTTTGGATCGCCGGTTTCCCTGTGGAGGATTTCCAAAACTGTCAGAATTACGTCAATCCCTATAAGGTCTCCTAATGCCAAAGGGCCGATCGGGTGATTTGCACCAAATACCATTGCTTTATCAATGTCTTCGGCCGTAGCAGCATTTTCAGCCAGAAGAAATACTGCTTCATTTATCATTGGAACGAGTAATCTGTTAACAATAAAACCAGGGCTTTCCTTTACTTCAATTGGTTCTTTTTCAATCGAAATTACTATGCCTTTTACCCTGTTAATGACTTCGTCTGAGGTTTTAACTCCTCTAATAATTTCCACAAGCTTCATAACGGGAACTGGATTAAAAAAATGAATTCCTACGGCCCTTTGAGGGCTGCCCATAGACGATGCTATTTCAGTAACGGACAGTGAAGATGTGTTTGATGCAATGATAGTATCCGGGCTGCATATTTCATCCAGATTTTTAAACAGCTCTTTTTTTATTTCAATATTTTCAATAATGGCTTCGATTACGAGACCGCACTTGCCGGCACTATCAATATTTTTTACTATCAGTATGTTTGAGAGAATATCCTCTGCCATCTCACTGCTAATCTTTTCTTTTTCAACCAGCTTTTTTAAAGTACTTTTAAGGTTTTCCATGTTTTTATTTAAAAAAGCTTCGTTTATGTCCCAAATCATTACTTCATTTTTGCATTGAGCAAAAACCTGCGCTATACCAATTCCCATTGTTCCCGCACCTGCAATAAAGACCTTCATTTTTTACGCCCCATTATATCTGGTAGAATAATTATTTATATTAATAAAATATTTTAATATAAATATGCCGGTCTTTAAAAACCCGGCATATTTTATTTGATCTTTACTTTGCCCTAAACAATATTTATCATTTCCCTGACAGCTTTGGCTATTCTTTCAGGCTGAGGTATATAAAACTTTTCCATAACCGGGGAAAATGGAGCAGGAGTATTAGGAGCGGCAACTCTTGTTACCGGCGATAGTAAATAGTCTGAAATGTTTTCAGCAATCTGGATTCCTATTTCTGCCCCAACACCGCCCTGCTTTGGAGATTCTTCCACTATGACTACTCTTCCTGTTTTTTTGACTGAAGAAAATATCAGCTCAGTATCAAGAGGCCAGATGGTTCTTGGGTCCAGCACTTCGCAATCGATACCTTCTTTTGCCAGTATTTCTGCAGCCTGCATACTGAAATGCATCATAAGAAGACTGCCAATAATGGTAACGTCTTTGCCTTCGCGTCTTATGATTCCCTTGCCAATTGGTACGATATAGTCCTCTTCGGGTATTTCTGAAGATGCATCCACGGCCCCTGATTCCTGCCTAGGGCCTTTTGAACCATATAAGAGTTTATGCTCAAAAATCAGAACCGGATCATCGTCTCTTACTGCGGCCCTAAGAAGCCCAACTGCATCATAAGCAGTGGCAGGGGCCACTATCTTAAGACCCGGGCAGCTTAAAAAATATGGCTCAAGGTTTTGTGCATGCTGTGAGCCTCTTCCCGTAACTCCTACAGGTGCTCTCATTACAACGGGTACTTTTAATTTCCCACCTGACATATATCTCATTTTTGCAATCTGGCTTACTACCTGATCCATGGCACATAATAAAAAGTCGCCATATTCAACATCTGCAATGGGTCTCATGCCCATTATTGCAGCACCGCATGCTGCACCGAATATGCCTATTTCAGAAATAGGAGTGTCAATCATTCTGTCCCTGAAATCTTTTTCGAGTCCTAATGTTACTGTAAAAGCTCCACCAAATCCTCCGGATATTCCTATATCTTCACCAATGCAAAAAACACTGGGATCTCTTGCCATTTCATCGTGAATAGCTTTTCGAAGCGCTTCTGCTATACCAAGCCTCATCTGGGCACCTCCATATTTATATATAAATCATTATATGTGTCTTCCGCAGCCGGCTCGGGGCTTTCCTGCCCAAATTTAACTGCTTCTTCAATTTTATCTTCAACAGCCTTTCTTATCTCTGTTATTTTGCCACTGTCAAGTATCCCCTGCTTTACAAGGAAATTTTCAAATAATGGTATCGGGTCTCTTTTTTTCCAGAAATCTTTTTCTTCTACTGACATGTAATTATTTGGATCTCTTCTTGAGTGTCCGCATAATCTGAAAGTCTTAAACTCAAGTAAAGTTGGGCCTTCTCCGTTTCTTGCAAATTCCAATGCTTCTTTTGCTCTCTTGTAAACGTCAAGAACATTCATTCCATCACCA
>CAYNMO010000228.1:0-3965 GCA_964398155.1 uncultured Actinomycetota bacterium
GGAAGCTATGTTAATGCAGCACTTCAAAAAACAGAAGCACTTCTTGCCGGATACGATGAAGCAATTACTTTGTCTTCGGACGGACAGCATGTAAGTGAAGGAAGCGCCATGAATCTTTTCATAGTAAAAAATAACAAAATTTCCACACCGCCTTCCTATAATGACATCCTGGAAGGGGTCACAAGAAATACCGTCATCGAGCTCTTAAAAAATGAGCTTGACCTGGATGTTTGCGAAAGACATATCGATCGAACAGAGTTATATACTGCTGATGAAATGTTTTTCTGCGGAACAGGAGCTCAGGTCTCTCCCATAGGACTTGTGGACGGCCGAACTGTTGGAACCGGAAATATGGGCGAGCTGACAAAGAAAATTCAGGGAATATATTTTAAAACAGTAAAAAATGAATTGAAAAAATATTCCGGATGGTGCACTGAAGTATAGCAGCCTTTTAGATATTACCTGGAGTTTGACTGATAATAAGAATAAAGGTTTTTTATATACATGCACACAGTACTGCCATTTGCGTACAGATACGATAATTTGTGTTTATAATGTTAAAACATATGTTCTCTGCCGGAAGCATGTTAATAAGTTTTTAAATTACCCGCTTTTATTTATTTTAAGGCGGGTAATTTTTTATGATTCTTTTTGAGAGCAAAAAATTTTATAATCACAAAAATAGCTGCATTTGTCAGAATAGTAACTGTTATAATTATTATCTGTAATTTCTTTTATAGTTTTCAAAACATTATCAATTAATTCACTTTTCTGCTCCGAGGATACTTTAACACTTGTCTTCCCTCCATCTTTAAGATAAATAATATTTCCTTCTATTTCTTCAGGTGGAACCCCAAGCAAATCTGACAAACCGCAGATATATGCCTTGATTTGATTAATATAAATTAATTGCTCATTATCTTTTTTTATACCTGATGTTTTGTAATCATATAATTCAATTCGACCATTATTTAAAATATTTATTCTGTCTATTTTGCAGGTTAAAAAATGTTTTTGTATTTTCCAGTAAAACATATATTCTGTAAAAATATTTTTAACATTATCAAAATTTAATAGTCCACTTTTATGAAAATTAATAATAAAATTTTTTAATTTTAAATCATCCTGATTTTTAATTTCGGCCTTTTCTAAAATCTGACTGTAGTCCGCCTCAGCTGCTTCTATTCTCTGTTTTAACAAATCAGCAGAGATGGTTTTAAAATAAAAAAGGGTTATGTTTTCAATAAATTTATGAATCCTTATGCCATCAAGAGCTGAGCTGCTCTGTTTCTGGGGAATATTGATTATGTATTTATATTTATAAAGTGCAGGGCATTCAATAAATGTCAAAATCTCAGTCAGAGAATAAAAATTAATTTCTTCCCTTTTGTCGGTTACGATTCTTTTTTTACTCTTTGAGCTGTTTGCAGGATCGGGATCTATATAATTTTCAGGTAATATGGATATATTTTCCGCAAGTATTGCTTCGCATTTGCCAAGTTCAGTTCCGGAATCTGACTTTTTGTTTTTTTGAGTATTTTTTACTGCTGCGCATTTTGACGTATTGGTGTCATTAAAGATAAAACTAAAATCATTAAAAAGCTTATCTTCATCCTCTGAACATGCCAGCGATTTTATATTAAATTTTTCTTTTAAATAATCTGCTGTTTCGCTGCCAAAAAATATTATATTGCTTTCATCTTTAAAAATATCGCTGATAAACGGAAGAATTTTTTTCCCTTTAACTTCTTCTTTTAGAATATCTGTTTTATTTTCAAATTGCGGAAATGAAAGAAATAATATTTCTTTGGCGCGGCTTCCGGCAACATAAAAAATTCTTCTTTCTTCTTCAAGCATAATTGATTTAAGATCATCCTCAAAACTTTTAATACTTTTATAAAGACTCTTTTCTCTCCAAATTTTACCGTCTTTTCTTAAGGCAGAGGGCAGTTCATAAAAATTTTTTTGATTTTTTCTGGGGCTATAGTCGGATTCCCAAAGCATTGGCAAAAATACAGTATTAAATTCAAGTCCCTTAGCGGCATGTATGCTAAGTAGCTTTACTGAATTTTCTCTTGAAACAGTTTGAAAATCAGGATCCTCATAATCAGTTTTGGCTATATCCTTAAGATAGACAACAAAACTGTCAAAAGATGAATTAAAATTATTTTCTTCAAATTCCCAGGCAAGCCTTATAAGGTTTTCTACATTTCTGATTTTCTTTTTAAAAGCAGCTCCAAATCCTGAGTTAAGCTCGTCATATAATCCTGAATAGTGAAATATCAGACTGATCAAACCATTAAACGAAAGAAGCTCTGAATTTTTTAAATAGTAAATAAGCTCATTTAAAAATTGCTCCAGCTTTTTTTTTGTATCTTCCTCAATATAGCTATTATTCTGTGCGTTATAAACTGCACTTGTTAAACTGTCATCTTCGAAAAAAGAGTTGTATTTTTTTTTGGCATCTGCAGTGTCTTTAACTGTTTTAAAATCATCAGGCTTTAGACAGTTATCGATACTGTTAACATTTCCAATTTTTATGTCATCGGTGATTAGACAGTTGTCGATATTATTAACTTTTACAGCTTTAAAATCATCAGACGTCAGACAGCTATCTATATTATTAACTTTTTCCATATCGGGACTTTTATTATTATAATTTCTTAAAAAGCATATATCCCTGTCTGAGATTTTATATTTGGAGGATTTAAGCAAATACAGTACAGATTCATCATCTGACAAATCATGAATAATCTTCATCCATGAGACCAGAAATAATATTTCAGGTTCATAAAAATAACTTTTGGATCCTATAAATTCATAACGTATATTGCTGCTTCTAAAAGATTTAATAATTTCGTTAAATCTTTTTTTTCTGCAAAGCACTGCAATATCTTTTAATTTATGTTTTTTTGATTCAAGTTCAAGTATTACTTTGGAAATTTGTTCTGCTTCTTCAGCTAAAGAGCTTTTTTTAAAAAATATTACTGAAGATTTTTTATTTTCACTTTCAGGCTCTACAACTTTTTCTTCCCTGTTTTTATTTTGTAGAATTATTGAATTTGTGAAATCAATTATATTCCTGCCTGACCTGAAATTTACTGTCAAAAAAAATGTTTCTGCAAGATTATTTACATCTTCGGGAAAATAATCAAGATTCTGTATATTTTCAATACATGCTCCCCTAAATCCATAAATTCCCTGATCATCATCTCCAACAATCATTAATTTGTTTTTTCCATTCTGAAATAGCATCGACAGTAAATAAGCCTGTGCATTATTGGTGTCCTGGAACTCATCTATAAAAATATATTTGTATTTTCTGACATATTTTTCTTTTACTGCTGCCTGTTCTTTAAATAAAAAATAAGGGAGAAAGATCTGGTCAGCATAATCAATATAGTTGTTTTTATTTTTTATTTTTTCATACCTGTCATATATTTCATGAAACTCAGAAATATAGAGTATCTTGTCTTCTTCTTCTTTTCTTAAACCCGAACTTTTGTACTGGCAAAGGTATTTTTCATTATTTTTAAGATAATCCAAAAGTTCTGAAGGAGTAATAAGATTGTTTTTTAAATTAAGCACATAGTCAAGAAGGCTTTTTACAAATTTGCCTGTATCTTTGCCAGCTTTTAACTTTTTAAATTTGTAATCCTTAAATATTTCATAAATTATCTGCCAGGACTGGACATCATTGATTAGCTTAAAATTTTTACCCAGACCCAGCTTTAAACTGTTCTCTTTTATAATAAGATTTCCAAAAGAATTAAATGTAAAAATATTCAGGTTGTCGGCTCTTTCGCTATCACCAAGTTTTTTCCTTATTCTTTCACGCATATTTTCTGCGGCATTATTAGTAAAAGTAAGAGCAAGTATTTCTTCTGGCCTGCACATCACATCGTTTATCACCTTTATTATATTGCCAGTTAATACGGAGGTTTTACCAGAACCGGCGCAGGCAA
>CAYNMO010000229.1:0-3962 GCA_964398155.1 uncultured Actinomycetota bacterium
TTTTTACTTCCGTATCTTGGTAGCGCAACTGTTAGAACTAGAATTGATATGGGAGATAGAGCTATTGATAATCTAGAAAATTTTTTTCAAGGAAAAAAACCTAAAGATCAGGTTAATGAAGTTTCTTTATAAGAAAAAATGTTTATAATCTTGATAAAGTAAATCAAAGGCAACCCATATAATAGATAATAGACCAAACCAAACAATCCACTTATATTTTGTAATATAGATAAAGATAAAATTTAATACAATCTTTAGTTGTTCTATTAGTCAGTTTGCTTGATAATTTAAGAATTATTAGTTTATTTTTTTAAAGACTCTTAAACTCTTTTTTGTTTAAATCTACTTAAGTTAATTAACTAAATAAGGGAAAATAAATGACTAAAACAAATGACAAAGTTACGTCATTGGAGTCTAAAAAAACTTCAAGACGTAAGTTTTTTAAAGCTGCTGCAGCTACAGGAGCTGTTGCCGCTGCGTCACTTGCTATGCCAAATATTTCAGTTGCGCAAAGCGCTGTGACTTTAAAAATGCAATCTGTTTGGGGACCGTCTGAAGCAGATCCATTTTTTACAATGAATAAACAGTACGCTCAAAAAGTTGAAGCAATGTCCGGTGGAACTTTAAAAATAGAAGTTTTACCAGTTAATGCTATATTAAAAACTGCTGAAGTAGCTGACGGTGTTAGCACAGGTGTTGTTGATGCTGGTCACACAGTTACGGCATATTGGTACGGAAAAAATCCTGCCTCTTCATTATTCGGAACAGGACCTTCTTACGGTTTCTCATCTCAAGAATTAATGGGATGGATTGAGTACGGCGGAGGAAGAGCTTTGTATGAAGAAACATTAAAAGCTACGAAATTAGATTACGTAGGTTTCTTTGCAATGCCAATGCCAGCTCAACCGTTTGGTTGGTTTAAAAAAGAACTTAAGTCTGTAGCCGACGTTAAAGGTATGAAATACCGAACTGTTGGACTAGCGACTAACGTTCTTCAAGGTATGGGAATGACTGTTCTTCAATTACCAGGTGGAGAAATTCAACCTGCAATGAAAACAGGTCTTATTGATGCAGCAGAATTTAACAACCCTTCATCTGATAAAAACTTCGGAATGCAGGATGTTTCTAAATTCTATTCATTAGGAAGCTTCCATCAATCACAAGAAATGTTTGAGATAACTTTTAATAAGAAAAAGTTTGATAGTTTATCTAAACAGCATCAGTCGATCTTAAGAATAGCAGCAGAAGCAGCGAACAGCGATAACTACTGGTACGCTCTTAAGAGATATTCTGACGATCTTAACAAACTTGTTAAAGAGTCCGGCGTTAAACCTTTTCCAACGCCAAAAGATATCTTGGCTGAACAAATGAAATCTTGGGATAAAGTAGTTGCTGACTTTTCAGCAAAAGATCCTCTATTTAAGAGAATCGTTGAGTCTCAAAAAGCATATGCAAAATCTGTCATGAAATATTTATTCATGAACCAACCAGATTATACAATTGCTTATAAACAATACTTTGGAGATCCATCTAAAGTAGTAGTTTAATAAAAATTAGATTAAATTTAAAAAGGGGTATGAAAGTACCCCTTTTTACTTTAGATTAATCAAATGTTAATTGGGGGATCAATTGAGATTTTATATTTCAGCAGTTGAAGAACTAAATACATGGATTGGTAAAGGCTTCGGCTGGTGTACTTTTGCTTTAACCATTGCTGTCGGTTATGAGATCTTCGCAAGATATTTTTTCAATATGCCAACTTTATGGGCTTTTGATCTTTCAATCCAAATGTACGGTGCGGCATTTATGATGGCTGGAGCTTATGCTCTTGCCGTTCAGTCCCATGTTAGAGCGGACATGTTATATAGAAAAACTTCGATCAAATTTCAGGCGAGTTCAGACTTAATATTATATTTTTTATTTTTTTTTTCAGCTTGTATTGCATTCACTTATACGGGCTATAATTATGCAGCCAAAGCGTGGATATTGAAAGAAACTAGCTGGAATAGTCCAGCGCAAATACAAGTTTATGCATTTAAAACTTTAATACCTTTAGCAGGAATACTTTTAGTTTTACAGGGAGTAGCTGAGGTTTTTAGATGTATTATAGCTCTGAAAGAAGGTCAGTGGCCAGCAAGAAATGTTGAAGAAGAAGAATTAGAAAAAGTTTTAATTAAGAAAAAAGGTTAGAAATATAAATGGAACAGACTCTTTTAGGACTGACTAATCCACAAGTTGCTTTAGTAATGATGTTTAGTTTCATTTTTATTGTTCTTTTGGGTTTTCCTATTGCATTTACTCTTTTAGCACTTGGAATTTTTTTTGGATATTATGCCTATCTTGATCCTTCAAAAGTTGCAGATGCAGGAATTTTTGCAAACAGGATTTTTGATTTAGTTGTTAAAAATACTCACTCCGTAATGGAAAATCATGTTTTGATTGCAGTCCCTCTTTTTCTTTTTATGGGATATGTAGTTGAAAGATCAGGAATTATTGCAAGACTTTTTGAGTCAATTAGAATGGCAACAGCAAAACTTCCTGCCTCAATGGCTGTTGCAGCATTAATAACTTGTGCTCTTTTCTCTACTGCAACAGGAATTGTTGGTGCAGTTGTAACTTTAATGGGACTTTTAGCTTGGCCTGCAATGATACGTGCAGGTTATAACAAAAAATTTGCATCAGGAGTTATTTGTGCAGGAGGAACTCTCGGCATTCTGATCCCACCAAGCATTATGTTCATTGTGTATGCAGCAATGGCATCATTATCGCCAATTAGATTGTTTGCTGCAGCTTTTATTCCAGGAATGATACTAGCAGGACTTTATTGTGTTTATTGTATTGGAGTTGGGATTTTTTATCCGCATCTTGCTCCAAAACCTAAACTTTCAGAGCTTCCGCCCAAACTAGTGATCTATAAAAATTTAATTAAAGATTTCGTTCCTTTACTTATTTTAATTGTATTGGTTCTTGGAGTAATTCTTTTAGGTTTAGCAACGCCTGCTGAAGCTGCAGCTGCTGGAGCTATAGGAGCAATCTTACTTGCATTTTATTATAAAAACATGAATTGGAAAAATCTTAAAGAGTCAGTTTATTTAACAACACGTTCTTCTGCGATGATTATGTGGTTATTTGTTGGCTCTTGGACTTTTGCTTCAGTATTTTCTTATTTAGGAGGTCATAAAGTTTTTGAAGAGTTTTTTGCAGGTCTCGGCTTAGACCCATGGCAGTTTTTAATTTTAACTCAAATTATAATTTTTTTACTTGGATTTCCTTTAGAATGGACTGAGATATTAATTATCTTTGTTCCAATTTTTTTACCTTTATTAAAATTATATGGAATTGATCCCTATTTCTTTGCAATTCTTGTTGGATTAAATTTACAAATGTCTTTCTTAACGCCTCCCATGGCCATGTCCGCCTATTATCTAAAAGGGGTTCAGTCAAAAAATGTTTTATTATCTGAAATATTTATTGGAATGATACCGTTTCTTTTTGTTGTGATCGTTTCAATGGTTTTACTTTATAATTTTCAGGGCCTTGCCACTTGGCTTCCGGATGTATTATTCGGCGCTGAGACTAAAAGATAATTTTTCAAATTAAATTATGGATTTATGTCTTCTTTCCGCTTTGGAAATAATTGAGAAAACAAAAAAAGGTGAAATTTCATCTGTTGAAGTTGCTAAAAGTTTTATTGATAGAATTGAAAAATTTGAAAGTAAAATAAAAGCTTGGGCTTTTTTTGATAAAAAATTCTTTTTAGAAAAGGCTCAAGAAAAAGATGATTGGCGCCTTTCAGGCAAACCACTAGGACCTCTACACGGACTTCCTGTAGCTATAAAAGACATTTTTAAAACTGAAGATATGCCAACACAGTATGGCACAGCTATTAGAGAAAACTACCAATCAAGGGATGATGCAAAAGTTGTAAGCATTTTAAGATCTGCAGGAGCTATTATTATGGG
>CAYNMO010000230.1:0-3961 GCA_964398155.1 uncultured Actinomycetota bacterium
ATTTTTTTTTTTTTTTGGCAGCAGAAAAACATACCCTTGGCATTAATATCCATATTGAAATCCCAGTCTTCCTCAGTTAAATCAACAAAACTTCTCATGCTTGAAACACCTGCATTATTAACTGCAATATCAAGTTTTTTTGTATAGTCAGGCAATTTTTTAAAAAATGCAGTTATCTGATCTTTTTTTAAAACATTCAGATCTTCATAATAAAATTTAATGCCAAACTTTTTTACTTCTTCTGCGATTCTGGCAGCTTCATCTTTTTCCTTATCGCCTAGATGAGTAATGAGCAAATCGCACCCTTCTCTGGCAAAAGCATTTGTTATTGCAGCACCTATACCTATGGCGCCTCCGATAATTACCGCAAATTTATTTTTTAATCTCATTATTTTCCCTTTTTTTAATTTTGCTTATTAACAATTTTTAATTTTTTTATCAGGCATCTTTTAATGTTAACAAATTAATTTTTATTGTAAATCCAGAGCAGGCTGTCTTATCCTTTAACCGCTCCAAAGGTAAGGCCCTCAATCATATATTTCTTAACAAATATTGAAAGAATCACCATTGGAAGTATTCCTATTATTGTTCCTGCTGATAAAACCCCTATTAAAGTTCCTTTATGAGTTACCATGGCTGACAGATTGACTGTTATGGTTTTTGTTTCATTTCCTGTAAGAATTAAAGCAAAAAGAAATTCATTCCAGCAGAAAATAAAGCTCATTATTGTTGCAGACATAACACCCGGTGAAGTTAAAGGCAGTATTATCCTAAAAAAAGTTGTAAACGGGGTGGCTCCGTCAACTGCTGCTGCGTCTTCAATATCTCTTGGTATTCCATCAAAGAATCCCATTAAAAGCCATACAAGAAATGGCAGGTTAAAAGACATTTCAGCAATAATGATACCAAACATGGTATTTGTTATATGGAGTGCATTAAAAATAACAAAGATCGGAAGGATAAGAACTATTCCTGGCAGCATCTGGGTTGCAAGAACGCCAAATTTCAATGCTGTACCCCCGGTTCTGTATCTGGAAAAAGCATATCCTCCAAGGGCAGCAATAGGAATTGATATTGCAGTGCAGGAAATTGCAATTACCAGACTGTTCCTTAGAAAAAGTCCAAAATGAAGTCTTGAGAATAATTCTATATAGTTTTTAAAAGTAGGCATAAAAACAAGCTTAGGAGGTAGCTCATAAGCTATCAATTCTGTGGCAAAAGAGGTTCTTATCACCCATAATATCGGCAGCAGTACAAATAAAGTAGCTATTATCAATGCAATATAAGTAAGCGTATTACTTAACATTCTGCCTTTTCTTAATTCCATTTTTTACCGCCCATTTCCCTAAACAAGAATATTACAATAACCATTATTAGTAATAGTAGAACATAAGATATTGCGGATGCTCTGCTAAAGTCCATCCCCATAAAAGTTGTCTTATAAATGAAATAACTGATTAGCTCTGAGCTAACGCCCGGACCTCCTCTTGTCATTGTATATACGAGGTCATAGGTCCTAAATGAGAATACTAATCTAATTAACACTGCTACTGAAATTACCTGCCTCATCAAGCCCAGAGTTATATAAAAGAAACTCTGAACACTGTTTGCGCCATCAATTTTAGCAGACTCGAAGGGTTCTTTTGGAAGGGATTTCAGACCAGCCAGAAGAATTAAAATCATGAATGACATCTGCTGCCATATATCTACAAGAACAAGTGTAAACAATGCAAATTTATCAGAACCAAGCCAGTTCACATACGGCAGATGCATGATAGAAAATACATAGTTGACTATACCCAGATCAGCATGAAGCAGCATTTTCCATATTAAACCAACCGCAACCGGTGACATAACCATGGGTATCGTAAGTATCGTATAAAAAAAACCTTTAAACCTTATATTCTGGTTTAACATAATCGCAATAAAAAATCCAATCACAAACTCGAGGGGTATAACTGTAAAAACAAAAATAAGTGTAACTTTTAGCGAATTCCATAAATACTGATCCTGAAAAGCTGCTTTAAAGTTATCAAGAAACACAAATTGTTTAAAAGAAGGGTCTACTAAAGTAAAACGAAAAAAACTAACTACAAGAGCAAACAGGAGAGGAATCAGTACTACAGCTATTATTATTATTATCGTAGGCGAAACAAAAAACAAACCTGTTTGTTTTTTTTGCTGTTCCAGGGTTTTCATATAAGTTTATTGCCTTTTTATTTTTAAATAAATTTATAAGCTATTCATTGCTAATAAACCAGGAGCGGCAGATCAAATCCCCCACTCCTGGTTTTTAAAGTAAAACTATTTTTTAAGATTTGCTTTTACAGCAAGTTCATCAAGCTGTGTTTTAGCCAGATCCAAACCTTCCTGAGCACTTTTTTCTCCTGAACAAATTAGAGAAAGTTCTCTTCCAACAATCTCTACCATCTGAGCAGAATACTGGAATTCAGGTACTGGTACTGAACGGGCAATAACTTCACTCATTACAGGATAAAATGGATATTTCTTTATTACGTCAGCATCTTTTGAGATATCAAGTCTTGCAGGTGTGCTGTCTGCAAGTGCTCTTTTCTTTGCAATATCAAAAGACTCTACCCATTTTATAAATTCCCATGCTTCATCTTTGTATTGTGAGTTAGCCGCAATTGACCATCCCCATCCACCTGCAAGGCCGTCTTCTCCAGGCATAGGAACCATCTGAACTTTGTCAGAAATTTTTGACTGTTCGGGATCCATAAGAAGCGGAAGCATGATGATGTATGAAATCATTGAATAAGCTTCTCCCTGAGACATTATTCTAAGAGCATCATCAAGAGCAAAAGATAGAACGCCCTGAGGAGAGCCGCTTGTAATATTGGCTTTGTAAAGTTCAACAGCCTTTAGAGCTTTGGCATCATTAACTGTTGAATTCCAGTTCTCATCATAAAATCTTCCACCAAGAGCAAACAGGTAGTTAGACCATTCCATTACTATTGGGTCTCCTCTTCCGGCCTGCATGGCTGATCCGCTGACTCCTGCGTTTTCCTGCATAAACTTGCACTGCTGAACATATTCCTCAAGTGTCGTTGGAACCTTTAAATCAGCATTGAAAAGTTTCTTGTAGCTTTCCTGAAGTTTTGGATCATTTAAAAGATCTGTTCTGTATATAAGACCCATGCTGTAGCTATATATAGGAAGCATGTAGACTTTCTTTTCGGTACCTGTCATTGGGAAGTATCCAACCATATCCATCATCGCAGGAATATAAACTGATGTGTCAATTTTGTCTTTTTTAATATAATCATCCAGAGGGATAATCCAGCCTGCTGCCGGAAATTCTCCAGCCCAGTAATTATCAACTTCAACAACATCATACTGTCCTGTTTTGGACATAAAATTGGTTACAAGTTTTTGATGCATGTCCATATACTGGACAATTTCAAATTCAACCTTTATTCCTGTAGCGGCAGTAAATTCAGGAAGTAAATCTTCAACAGCATGAGTAGCCGGAATATCTTCCATCAGCATATGAAGTGTTACGTCACTTTTTTTTGCTGCTCCGGTTGTACAGCCCACACCCATGAAGAGTACTGTTACAAGCAGTACTGCTACCATAATTACTATAATAATTTTCTTATACATTTCGATGCTTTCTCCCTCCACTATGATAATAAATTATATAAAGAATAATAACACTAAAGAATACCAATATATACTTATGTAGCTGTCACTTCTTTATTTGATAAATGTTATGTCCTGCTTTAATAAAGCCACATCTTGCTGCCTTATGATAGTCGCGTCCTGCTTTGGAAGCGGTACCGTCCTTCTTGGAAGTTGCCACATCCTTCTTTGGGAATGACCCAGGGCAATCAAAGAATTAAGTGACGTAATCGTTTAAGCATACTTCAACCACAAAAATAGTGAATTATAAATTTAAATTACACTATATTTTAACTGAAAAAAATATTTCATGTCAAGC